>JAQICG010000073.1 GCA_027858635.1 Gammaproteobacteria bacterium
ACAGTGAGCCAGCGGAATCGTAATGCCTTATGCAATAATTTTGCATAGCCGTTTTCGATGGCCAGCAACCAGCTACGCTCCTTCGGATGTTTATCTGGATTGGTCACATGGGCAACGTGACTGGGCAGGATCAGAAACGATTCCAGCCATGAGAGCGCCAGCAGGGTTATCACCACGATGGGAATGGCAATAATAAACTTGCCGATCATGCCCGACATGAACATCATCGGCAGAAAGGCCGCGATGGTGGTCAGAACCGTAGCCGTTACCGGTCCGATTAACTCTACCGCGCCTTTCACCGCCGCTTCCACCGGCTTGAGTCCGCGTTCCATATGATGGGTAATGTTTTCACCGACAATGATTGCATCGTCGACCAGCATACCCAGAACCATGATAAAGCCCATCATGGAGATCATATTCAGGGTTATACCTGCTGAATACAGAATGAAAATGCCGGTCATAAAAATAATCGGCAGTCCCCAGGTTGTGGTCATCGCCACTGAAAAACGCAGAAACAACAACAGCGAAGCAAACACCAGTAACAGCCCGACCAGACCATTATTGGTTAATACACTTAAGCGCATGCGGGCAAAATTTGAAAAGTCCTGAAAGGGTTCGACCTGTACGTTCTGGCCATAACGACGAGGAACTGTTTCTATGTACGCTTTAACCAGATCAACAGTATCAATAATATCAGCCGTCGATTTCTTCAATACCAATACCGATAGCGCCGGCTCGCCTGCGACATCGTGCAGAGTTCTGGGCTCAACCAGTGATTCGGTAACACTGGCCACATCGCCAAGGCGCAATTCATTACCCACGGCATTGGCTCTTAACACCAGCTGAGAGGCATCTTTTACATTACGAAACTCGCCCACAATTCGCACTGCCCGTTGACCTTCTGCGGTATCCAGATCGCCACCGGGTGAATTAATATTCCAGTTTTTAATTGCGGTGGATATGTCAGCAACGGAAACTCGCTGCTGCTGCATTTTCTCGGGATCGACCACGATCCTGTATTCCGGCTTTCGGTCGCCCTGCACGACTACCTTGGCAACGCCTTTGAGCGCGAGCAGATCATCCTTGATGTCATCACCCAGACGCTTCAATGCCAGCTCGTCCATGGGCGCTGAGACAGCCAGCCGTATGACAGGGAAAATTGCGCCGTCAATTTCGGTAACTATAGGATCAGTAGGCAGGTCACTGGGCAGCCGGGCTCTATCCACAGCGATGCTGATTTCACTGGTTAAGCGGCTTCTGTTGGAGGCATCGGGATCGAGTTCCATGGTGATGCGTGCAGACCCCGGAAAGGACATGGAGATCATTTTATCGATGCCATTGAGGGCTTTCAGCTCCTGTTCAATCGGAGTGACGACCAGTTGCTCAACCTCTTTGGGCGAGGCGCCCGGATAATTGCTGTCAATCTGAACCACATCAAGATTCACATTAGGAAACGCCTCTATCTGCATATAATACAGCGAGACCACCGAACCCAGTATTAACAGGAAAATTGAGACCAGATTTACAATCAGCGGTCGACAAACCAGAAAATGAATAATTGCTTGCATCAGTAACCTGCTCCCGACTGTGAGCCTGAGAGTAAATCGTGGAAAACAGGTTTTTTGATTTCATGCCAGAGCTGCCCCAGCATAATCTGAAGTTTATATTGACGTTGCATGAGAGAGATCCGCTGCAATTCCAGCGACAGCCTGGCCAGCGATAACTGGTCTTCAAAATTGATCAACACATCGGTATCGATTCTTCCTGAGCGATAGCGCTGCATGGCTTCATCAATTTTTATGTTCTCGACTTCAAGACTCTTACGATAGGCCTCAAGCGCCAGTTTGTTCGCCTTAATTTCGGCCAACACACTGGCCAGATCGTAATGCAGATTTTCCAGGAGCATTTTTCGATTTTCCAGAATCGCATCACGCTCCAGTTGAGTCTGATACAATTTTGCATCAACCCCGCTTTTATCCATCTTCCGGCTGTACTCGAGTCGCACTCCCCCGGTTAGATCAGACTCAGAGGTACTGCCCAGGGCGGAATCACCGCTGTAGTTTTGCCCGCCCGCAAACAGCACCAGATCAAGCGCATTCTCTCTCTCATCACGACGGTTTCGAATCGCGCTATCGACAAGCGCCAGTCTGGAATCGAGCAATTTGATCTGCGGACTGTATGCCTGTGCCTGCTGATACAGACTGTCGAACTCCCCGCTTACGACCTTGACGTTATCGGTGGTCGAAAAGCGGGCATCCCAGGGTCGCTCCATCAGCCGATTCAGTGCAATCATCTGCTGTATCCAGGAGGTTTCCATAGTGCTCTTTTCGGCCAGCTGTGAAGCCAGTTGCGCATCCACCTGAAGAATGTCCTTTTCCTCCGCGATGCCCAGTGTGGTTTTGCTGTTAATGAAATCCCGCAGGCGCTTTGTGCGATCGATGGACTGATTGATGTTATAT
>JAQICG010000148.1 GCA_027858635.1 Gammaproteobacteria bacterium
GGGCGAAAATGATAGCGACGGTTTCTATTTTTGCCGTCTGAGTAAATTGGTTTAAAAACCTTTTTTCACCGCAGAGGCGCTGAGGCGCAGAGAATATCTTTTTTTCAAACCATAACCTTAAGTGTGTTGTGCGCACACCTTCAAACATCGAACAACAAAGGCACTTATAAGCTGGATATTGTTTTTCTCTGCGCCTCTGAGGTGAAAGATTTTTATTTTTCTATGGCAAAGAGCGCAGGCGCAACACTGAATAGGCTGTATTTCTCAGGGGAAGGGCGTAAACTGCTGCTCCGTAACAGGACTGGCATCAGGCCGGGCACTTAAATCGGTATTCAGCGTAGAACAAAGTCATGAAGATTCTAATACTGGGAGCGGGTCAGGTGGGCTCAACGGTGGCCGCCAATCTGGCCTCTGAAGCCAACGACATTACCCTCGTGGATGCCAAGTCCGATCTGCTGGAAGATTTGCGTGATCGTCTGGATATTCAGACGGTCACCGGTCATGCCTCCAATCCGGAGGTGCTGAAAAAAGCCGGCGTCGAAGATGCAGACATGCTGATCGCAGTGACCACCAGCGACGAGACCAATATGGTTGCCTGCCAGGTCGCTCATATCCTGTTTCACACCCCTACAAAAATTGCCCGGGTTCGCTCCAGAGCCTATTTGCAGCATCGTGAGCTGTTCAGCAATGAGGCCGTGCCGGTTGATGTGCTGATCAGTCCCGAGCAGATTATTTCCAGTTACGTGCATCGTTTGATCGAATACCCCGGTGCTCTGCAGGTGCTCGATTTTGCCGAAGGCAAGGTACAACTGGTGGGGGTCAAGGCCTATTACGGCGGGCCGCTGGTGGGACGCGCGATCAGCACCATGCGCGAGCACATGCCGGGCATTGATACCCGGGTGGCGGCGATTTACCGCCATGGTCGCGGCATCGTGCCCGAAGGTAACCGGGTCATCGAGGCCGATGATGAGGTGTTCTTTATCGCCGCGCGCAAGGATATTCGCGCGGTCATGGCCGAGCTGCGCAAACGGGAGAGTCCGTTCAAAAGAATTATGCTGGCCGGGGGAGGTAATATCGGCATGCGTCTGGCGCAGTCGCTGGAAGGGAAGTATCAGGTTAAATTACTCGAGCACAGCAAAAGCCGTTCCGAGTTTTTATGCCGCGAACTGAATAAAACCATTGTCCTGCTGGGTGACTCGGCGGACAAAGATTTGCTGCTGGAAGAAAATATCGATCAGATGGATGTGTTCTGTGCGCTCACCAATGACGACGAGGCCAACATCCTCTCGGCCATGCTGGCGAAAAAACTGGGGGCAAGGAAAGTGATGTCCTTAATCAATCGTCCCGCTTATGTGGATTTAATCGAGAGCCAGGAATCCATTGACGTGGCCATCTCCCCGCAACTGGTCACCATCGGTGCGCTGCTGACGCATGTGCGCCGCGGTGACGTGGTGGCGGTACATTCGCTGCGCCGCGGTGCCGCTGAAGCCATTGAAGCGATTGCCCACGGCGACAGCAGTACCTCCAAGGTGGTTGGCCGGCGCATCGATGAGATTGACCTGCCCGAGGGTGCCGACATCGGCGCGCTGGTTCGGGGTGATGAGGTGTTGATGGCGCATCACGACATTGTCATCGAAGCGGAAGACCATCTTATTCTGTTTCTGCTGAACAAGAAAAAAATCCACGAAGTCGAAAAACTCTTCCAGGTTGGCGTGACCTTCATCTAGCCGACGCCATGCATATTGCCGTAATTCAACGCTTGATGGGTCTGCTGCTGATGCTGTTCAGCATCACCGTGCTGCCGCCCATTATCATCGATCTGCTTTACCAGGAAGATGCTGGCGGGGCCTTCACTTACAGCTTCCTGCTGCTGTTTGGTACCGGCCTGCTGCTGTATCTGCCGGTTAAGAATCGCCGCGAAGATCTAAGGCTGCGTGACGGCTTTGTGGTCGTGGTGCTGTTCTGGCTGGTGCTGGGGCTGGTGGGTGCGGTGCCATTCGTGCTCTACGAATCGTTGGAAATCAGTCTAACCGATGCCGTATTTGAGTCCATGTCCGGATTGACTACCACCGGGGCGACAGTCTTGACCGGGCTGGATGATCTGCCGCACAGCATCCTCTTTTACCGGCAGCAGCTGCAATGGCTGGGCGGTATGGGGATTATCGTGCTGGCGGTAGCGGTCATGCCCATGCTGGGTATCGGCGGCATGCAGCTGTATCGGGCGGAGACGCCGGGGCCGGTGAAGGATAACAAGCTGACCCCGCGCATCGCGGAAACGGCCAAGGCGTTGTGGTATATTTATATGGGTTTGACCCTGGCCTGTTTTGCGGGTTACTGGTTGGCGGGGATGACGGTATTTGATGCCATCAGCCACAGTTTTTCCACGGTCTCAACCGGTGGCCTCTCCACCCATGATGCCAGCCTGGGCTATTTTGACAGTCCGTGGGTGGAATTTGTCGCGATTATTTTTATGTTACTGGGCGGTATAAACTTTGCGCTGCATTTTGCGGCCATGCGACATTTTAATTTGATGCATTATCTGCGCGATGCTGAATTCAAGATGTATGCCATGGTGCTGCTGGCGATCTCCGTGGTGAGCGTCTCTTACCTGTACTTGAATGCGGTCATTCCCGAACTGGGGCAGGCCCTGCGTCAGGGGGTTTTTCACGCCGTGTCCATCGCCACATCAACCGGTTTTACCCTGAGTGATTTTTCACTGTGGCCGGTATTCGTGCCGGTAATGCTGCTGTTCGCCAGTTTCATCGGCGGCTGCGCTGGCTCCACCGGCGGCGGCATGAAAGTGATCCGGGTGCTGCTGCTATTCAAGCAGGGGCAACGGGAAATGCTGCGCCTGATACATCCGAATGCCCAGATAGTCGTGAAACTGGGCAAGCAACCAGTTTCGGATCGGGTGATCAACGCGGTGTGGGGTTTCTTTGCCGCCTATGTCGCCGCTTTCGTAGTGATGATGCTGTTGCTGATGCTGACCGGCAATGATCAGATCACCGCCTTTTCCGCGGTCGCCGCCAGCATCAATAACCTCGGCCCGGGGCTGGGCGAGGTCAGTGCAAATTATGCCGGTATGGGGAATTTTGACAAGTGGGTGCTCTGTTTTGCCATGGTGCTGGGCCGCCTGGAAGTGTTTACCCTGCTGGTGCTGTTTTTGCCCGCTTTCTGGCGCAAATAATCCGCCAGCCAAGCAGATGAAAAGCACTCAACCTTCAGCCCCGAATCAGCGTATGCCCCGGTTTAAACTGAGTTTTTTGCACCCCCGATTCTGGCTCACCTGGCTTGGCCTGCTGCTGTTCTTTTTCTTCACCCTGTTGCCGCTACCCGTGATTAACGCGACGGCTGAGCGGCTGGGTGACTATGCGTCCAGGAAAAACAGAAAGCGCTTCCACATTGCCAAAACAAACCTGTCACTGTGTTATCCGCACAGCAGCGAAGCCGAAATTGAGGTCATGGTGCGACAGCACTTTCGCAGCTACCTGCGCGGACTGCTGCAATACGGGCTGATCTGGTGGGCGCCGGTATCGCGACTGGATAAATACATCGAGGTCGAGGGGTTTGAGCAGATCGATGAGCTGCTAAGTCAGAGTAAGAATGTCATCGTACTCACCTGTCATAGCGCCGGTCTGGAGTTTACCGGCGTGGCGCTGGCGAGGCGTTACGCGTGCAGTGGCCCCTACAAAGCCATGCGCAATGCCGTGCTCAACTGGGTGGTTGCCCGCGGCCGGACGCGTCTGGGCACTCTCGCTTATACCCGCGAGGAGGGCTTCCGCCCCCTGATCCGCGACACCCGCAGGGGCCGCGTGCTGATCTATCTGGCCGATGAAGATCTCGGTCCTGAAGTCTCGGTATTCGCGCCCTTTTTCGGCGTGCCCAAAGCCACCATTTCGGTGCTGGGCCGGCTAACCAAATCCTGTGATGCGCAGGTTCTGCCCTGTATCAGCTGTTACGACAGTGAGCGTTCAAAGTATGTGATTAAGGTGTTCCCGCCCCTGCAGAATTTCCCCACGGGCGATGCGCCGGCCGATGCTACCGCGATGAATAAAGCCGTTGAAAGACTAATTGCCGAGTGCCCGACCCAGTATTTCTGGAATCTGCGGCTGTTTCAGACCCGTCCCCCCGGAGAGGCTTCAGTGTATGACTGATACCACCATCAAAGTCGCGCTGCCGGTAATGGCGAGCGAGCTCAAACGGCTGAAGAAAAAGCTCCAGCATGCCGTCGGCGAGAGCGTGGTGCAGTACGGCATGATTGAGCAGGGCGACCGCATTATGGTCTGCATGTCCGGCGGCAAAGACAGTTACGCCATGCTCGATATCCTGCTGGCGTTGCAGAAAAAAGCCCCGATTGATTTCGAGCTGGTGGCGGTCAATCTGGATCAGAAGCAGCCGGGATTCCCCGAGCATATTCTCCCCGAGTATCTGAGCGCCCAGGGCGTCGAGTTTCATATCATCGAGCAGGACACCTACAGTATTGTCAAAGACAAAGTGCCGGAGGGCAAAACCACCTGCGGCCTGTGCTCACGCTTGCGGCGCGGTATTTTGTATAATTTTGCCGACGAGATCGGCGCCACCAAAATCGCCCTGGGGCATCACAGCGATGACATCATCGAGACCCTGTTTCTGAACATGTTCTTCAACGGCCAGCTCAAGGCGATGCCGCCAAAATTGCGCAGTGACGATAAAAGGCACGTGGTGATTCGGCCCATGGCCGGCTGCAAGGAGCGCGATATCGAGCGTTATGCCGAGGCCCGGCAATTTCCGATTATCCCCTGCAACCTGTGCGGATCGCAGGAAAATATGCAGCGCAAGGTCGTCAAGTCGATGCTCAAGGAGTGGGAAGTGGACTATCCGGGGAGGAGTGATATCATTATGCGCAGCCTGGAAAATGTTAAGCCCTCGCATCTGGCCGATACCGGACTGTTCGATTTCGAGGCTTTGTGATTATTGATGGTGATGATGCGGCAGCAGAAATAAAAAGACCCCGGAAATCCGGGGTCTGTGATCTTCCTTGATTGGTGATTGAGTCTCGCGCTATAGCCATCCGTTATTTTTCTTAATATCATCCTTTTAAATCCGGAGCATCCTTTTTCCCCTGTCCCTGACCTAACACATGCTATGTTATATCCCTATGTCCTTATTGACTCTTTCCCTTTGTCCTTGTGCGTAATTATGGGTAAATACCTGTATTCCAGCTATCAGCGGATTGAGGCCTGCGCTGTAGGACAATTCCTACAAATGACAGTGTGGATGCGGAATCCGGGGCAAAAAATCTCATGATTGCCCTGCTGCAACGCGTCACCCGCGCCTCAGTGTCTATAAATGGAGAGCGCACTGCCGTCATCGGCCCGGGCCTGATGGCGCTGCTGGGCGTGGAAAAAAAAGACACCCCCGAGCAGGCCGAACGGCTGGTCAAAAAGCTGCTGGGCTATCGCGTGTTTGCTGATGACGAAGGCAAAATGAACCGGAGCGTGCTGGATATTGACGGCGGCATACTGCTG
>JAQICG010000010.1 GCA_027858635.1 Gammaproteobacteria bacterium
CTGCGGAAGTGGGAGAGCGGCTCAAATTCCCCCGATTTTTCGTTGCGTAGAATAACTATGCGCCTCAAAATCGGGAATAGTGAGCTCACTCTCCCACTCCCTCGCTTCAATCCCCCTAAACCCGACAGACTCCTAGCACCCGAACAATTTCCGGCTTTCTTTGCCGGTTCATAATCAGGATCAGCGACTATGCCCGAACAACGCATCAGCACCAATAGCCTTCTAGCCGGCTCCATGATTATTGTCGCGCTGATTATCGCGGGACTTCTGTTCTGGAAAACCCCCTTTCAGGAAACGCCGGCACCTCCGGCCAGGCCACCCGCCGTCATTGCTGCCACGCAGGTGCAGCAGGAAAGCTGGCAGCCGTCACTACAGGCAGCCGGCTCACTGGTGGCCATTAACGGCATTAATGTCAGCACCGAAGTTAACGGCATTATCAGTGAGATTGATTTCAGTTCCGGTCAACAGGTTGAAGAGGGTGAGATACTGGTTCGACTGGATGACTCTGTCGACAGGGCGGCGCTGGAAGCGCTACGTGCGGAAAGCAAACTGGCCAAGGTGCAGTTTAGCCGCTCTCAGGATCTACTCAAGAAACGCGTGATTTCCAAATCGGAATTCGATGAAGCGGAAGCGCGCTTTGATGCCTCTATGGCGCGGCTCAATCAACAGGAGTCGGTGATCAAGCGCAAGGTGATTCGTGCGCCCTTCACCGGTCTGGCCGGCATACGCCAGGTTGATCTGGGCCAGTTTGTCGAGGCCGGTATGCCCATAGTCAGCTTGCAGGCGCTCGATCCCATCTACGCGGATTACAATTTGTCGGAGCGCTATTTAAGCCAGATAGAAACCGGCCAGCCGGTGACGCTGCAACTGGATGCATTCCCCGAGCGGGAATTCAGTGGTGAGATCAGCGCGTTGAATCCCGGGGTTGATACCGGCACCCGCACCATGAAAATTCGCGCCATTTTACAGAACCCCGACAAGCTCATGCGTCCCGGCATGTTTGCTCGGGTGGAAACCATCACCGATGAGGCACGCACCGTATTAACCCTGCCGCGCACGGCGATCAGTTTTAACACTTACGGCAATTTCGTTTTTGTGATTAACGAGTCCGAAGAGGGCGCGCTCACGGTTAAACGCACACTGGTGGAGACCGGTGAAATACGCGAGGGGCGGGTTGCCATTACCGGTCTGCCGGTTGATACACGGGTAGTGCGCACCGGTCTGATAAAACTGCGTGACGGCATGGCGATTAAGGTCGACAATCAGGTCCAGCTCGACGATAACGAGATTACAGGCGAATGAAATTCACCGATATTTTTATTCACCGCCCGGTTCTGGCAACCGTGGTCAGCCTGCTGATTCTGCTGATGGGGTTGCGCTCACTCGGCCTGCTCGAGGTGCGCCAGTTTCCGGTCATCAAAAACACCGTAATTACAGTCACCACGCCGTACCCCGGTGCCAGCTCCGATCTGGTGAAGGGCTTTATCACCACGCCCCTGCAACAGGCGATATCCGAAGCCAACGGTATCGATTTTATCTCCTCCACCAGCTTTCAGGGCGCTTCCCAGATCGAAGTGCAGATGCGCCTCAACTACGATCCCAATGCCGCCATCGCCGAAATTCAGGCCAAGGTCGCCAGTAAGCGTGGTGAATTACCCGCTAATGCGCTGGATCCCATCATCGAATCCTCCACCGGCGACAGCACAGCGCTGATGTATCTGGCCTTTTTTAGCGAAACCATACCGCGACCGCAGATCAGTGATTACGTTTTACGCGTAGTGCAGCCGCAATTGCAGGCCCTGCCCGGCGTCGCCAAAGCGCGACTATTTGCCTCTCAGTTTGCCATGCGCATCTGGCTCAACCCGCAACGCATGGCGGCGTTAGGCGTGACCGGTGAAGATGTGGTGAATGTGCTGCGCGAGAATAACTATCAGGCAGGCGTCGGCTCCACCAAGGACAAATACCTGAGCATCAACCTCACCGCCACCACCGACGTCAATGATCCGGAAAATTTCCGCAAACTGGTGATACGCAGTGAAAATGGCACGCTGGTACGCCTGCAGGATATCGCCGAAGCTGAACTGGGTGCCGACGATTACGACACCACCACCTGGTACAAAGGCATCCCCTCGGTGTTCATTGCCATTGAGCAGTCACCGGGCGCCAACCCCATCACCGTTGCTGACGCGGTGAACCAGCTCATTCCCAAAGTGGAGGCGCAGTTACCGAAGGGGCTACAGGTGAAGGTGCCTTATGACGCCAGCCAGTTTATCAAGTCGTCCATCTCGGAAGTGTACAAAACCATCATCGAAGCGGTGCTCATCGTGCTGCTGGTGATTTACCTCACTCTGGGCTCGGTGCGCGCCGCCCTTATCCCCGCTGTCGCGGTGCCGTTGTCTATGATCGGCGCCGCCTTTGTGATGTACCTGCTCGATTATTCACTCAACCTGCTCACGCTACTGGCCATGGTGCTGGCGATCGGTCTGGTGGTGGATGATGCCATCATCGTGGTGGAAAATGTGCATCGCCATATCGAACAAGGCGAAAGCCGCATACAGGCCGCCATCAAGGGTGCGCGTGAACTGGCCGTCCCCATTATCGCCATGACCACCACCCTGCTCGCGGTCTATGCGCCCATTGGATTTATGGGCGGCCTCACCGGTGCCCTGTTCATCGAGTTCGCCTTCACCCTCAGCGGCGCAGTGCTGATCTCCGGCGTGGTGGCACTCACGCTCTCGCCCATGCTGGCATCACGGACATTAAAAGAGCACGGTAATGAAGGCGGTTTTGAGCAGCGGGTGGAAAAAGTTTTTAACTGGCTAGCCGATGCCTACGGTCGCCTCTTACACAAAGTGCTCGGCAACATATCGATCATGGTGGCACTGGGCATACTCATCCTGTTCTCCAATTACATGATGTACACCAACAGTACAAATGAGCTGGCCCCCGATGAAGATCAGGGTATCCTGTTTTTCAGTGCCAGCGGCCCGCGCACCGCCACGCTGGAATATCTCGAAGCTTACGGTGAACAGATTCAGAGCGGCTTCGAAACCTTCCCCGAATACAACGACAGTTTTTATATTCTCGGCCGCACACCGGGGCAGATTTTCGGCGGCTTCAAACTCAAGCCGGCGGAAGAGCGCGAGCGCTCCCAGCAAGAGATACAACAGCCCCTGTTCGGCATGCTCAGCCAGGTCGCCGGTTTCAACACGTTTGTATTCCCCCGCCCCAGCATTCCCACGCCCTCGCGCGGTGCACCGCTGCAATTTGTCGTCACCACCGATCGCAGTTATGAGGAGCTGGTGGAAGTAGCCGATCAGCTGCTCGGCAAGGCCATGGCTAGTGGGCAATTCATGTTTCTGGAAAAATCCATTGATATCGACCGCCCCACCATCAGCATCGAAATCGATCGCGACCGTGCCGGTGATCTGGGCATCAGCATGGCCAGCATCGGCCGCAATCTGAGCACCTTGCTCGGCGGCGGTTACGTCAATCGCTTCAGCATGGAGGGTCGCAGCTATAAAGTAATTCCGCTGGTATCGCGCGAATTCCGCCGCGATGCCGAAATGCTGAAAGATTATTATGTGCGCAGCGCCGCCGGTGATCTGGTGCCCCTGTCCACCATCGTCACCCTGAAAGAATCGGTGGAACCCACCAACCGCACCCAGTTCCAGCAACTGAATTCACTGGTGATTCAGGGCGTCACCAGTGGCGATGTCGCACTGGGCGACGCGCTCGACTACATCACCGAACTGGCGGATCAGAATTTACCCAAAGGCTATGGTTACGATTATCTGGGCGACTCCCGCCAGTACGCGAAAGAGAGCTCAGCGCTTACCGTAACCATGCTGATGTCGCTGTTGGTGATCTATCTGGTGCTGGCCGCGCAGTTCGAAAGCTGGCGTGACCCGGCGATTATCCTGGTCTCCGTTCCCCTCGCCACCGCCGGTGCCCTGCTCTTCATCGTGTTTGAAGTTAACGCCCTGTCGCTGAACATTTATACCAAGGTCGGGCTGATTACCCTCATCGGCGTGGTGGCGAAAAACGGCATCCTCATCGTCGAATTCGCCAACAACCTGCAAATTAAGGAACGCCTGTCGAAACGCGCCGCCGTAGAAAAAGCCGCCATGATTCGACTACGCCCCATCTTCATGACC
>JAQICG010000072.1 GCA_027858635.1 Gammaproteobacteria bacterium
CTAATATAGGGAATACTCATCCTGAGTCTCCATGTGTCAACTACACGTTGAGCAAAGAAAGGGATGGTAGTAATTTCGGTATCTTTATCCAGACCATAGGAACCGCTTGTGTGTTCATATCCAATGCCGAAACTGTTCACACCTTCTGCCGCTGCGCTGCAGGAGACTAACATCAACATTAACAGCTTCATTATTAGTGCCATTCGATTCTTCATGATAATCACCAATTGTAATAAAATATTCACATCTACCTTGAATGTGCCCTGTATCCAGAATATTTGTAGTCAGAGTTAAACAATTCCTTCCATGATGTATGTGTATTAAACATTTGAACACAGAAATGGTAGGAACTTCATTTTCATAAAGCCCCCCATACAGATCCGGACGTGCGGTTTTCCCGCATCCGGCTCCTCGGTTGTACTCGCTTTCGCAGTGCAAAACTCCTTTCATTTTACCACCATACCTTTTGCCTGTTCGTCATGACCCTGCACTCTGGTAGAAGCAGTACTCTATAGGAAATTAATCGTTTAAGCTTTGCCCAGGTCAGACTTTTACGCCCACTTCGTCGATTCAACCATTTATACAACTTGGCAACGACATGTGAGTAGACCGCATAAAGACTTTTAAGATTCCCCACTGCGCCAAAGTAATTATAGTGACCTCGAAGCATTTGGTTAAGTTTATCAATCAATAATGGCGTTCTCATATGCCGTAACTTTTTTATCATTTGACTGTAATCACTTTTTGTTGATTGCAGCCGCTTCCTTGCTGTTCGCCTAAATAATCGAGGTTTGCCTGTTTTGTCTACATCCCAGTAAAATTCAAAACTCAAAAAGCTAAATCGATTCTTTAAGCTCGGTTGAAACCGGCTAAAACGTATTCGGTTCGTTTTCTCTTGCGCTACCTGTAAATTGAATTTCTCCAACCTTTTTGGCAGCACTTTATAAAATCGATCCGCATCACGTGAATACTGAAAGGCACAAACAAAGTCATCTGCATATCGACATAGGATTGCCTCGCCATCACAGTTTGGTTTTACAACTGCTTCAAACCATTCGTCAATGACGTAGTGCAGATAGATGTTTGCTAAGATGGGCGATATGCTGCCTCCTTGCGGTGTCCCCTCTTCAGGCGTCACTATTTTCCCATCTTCTTCTAGTATTCCTGCTTTTAACCATTTTGAAATCAAACGTATGAAACGTTTGTCATCGACTCTTTGGCCAATAAATTCAAGTAAGATATCATGATCTATGTGATTGAAGAAGCCTTTTATATCTGCTTCAACAACATAGCCGAATCGCCCATATTGCATTCTGACCGTCAGGTCATCTGCTGCTTGTCGCGCTCCGCGTTTTGGCCGGTAGCCATAACTGAAATCATAGAAATCCTGCTCGTATATTGCGCTCAATAAATCAGAGCTGGTGGTTTGTAGCAGTTTGTCTTCTAATACCGGCAAACCAAGTGGTCTGGTTTTCCCTGGTGCTTTTGGTATGTGTTTCCTTTTGACCAGTTTTGCTTTGTAGCTCTGTCTTTTTAACTGTCCGATTAAGCTTTCTACATTCTCATCGAAATTTTCTCGATAATCTGTGTAGCTCACTTTATCAACACCTGATGCCGCCTTTTTGTTCATCCGTTTAAAGGCATGCTTCATGTGCGTTTTGTTCAGACAGGATGACAAATCACGAAAACGATAAGCTGGTTGTTGCTTTGCTTTTCTTGCTATTCCACGCAGTGAGGGTAGCTCATAGTGTTCCCAATCTTCTGCGTCGGGTATGAGGTTCCTTTGCATGCTACGTACTTCCGTCAAGACCTTCCCCATGTAGCTGGCTCTCCCAACCTCAGAGTACTATGCTTGATCCGACTTCCACCTGACCATCGGCGGCTATCCCTGTTACAGGCTTCGCTGCTTTCCTTGTGATATGAAATTATTGTTGAGCACCAGCGCAGTCCTGTTTCCGAATGTCTTCGTGTCTCTAGCATTTCAGTTCTCTTCTTTAATTTCTCACAAGGGTTCAGATGGATCTCTCAAGTTCTCAACTGCATCTCTTTGTACATGCCACAACCTTTTGACTCCGGAGACCCTCCACATCCTTACCATGTCGGATGCTTCTGTTTTGACTTCGGTGGACGTTAAGCCCCTCGTCGAATCTCAACTTTTGCTTTCGAAGCTGTCTGCTATGCCAGTTCTCAGGAGCTGCAAACTCCCTACGGCCTGCACAATTCTCTGTGTACGCTTCACCCACTTTGTTCACCTTTGGAAGTTTATTAAACTTCGGTTCCGCCGTGGGCGCAACACTCGATACGGGTGGGTGGTTAGCCCTTTCCCGACAGGGTCTTTCACCCTGCAAGATGCATCAAGATTAAACTTGACGCTCTAACGCCTCAATAAACGGCAGCAGTAACGGAGTGAAGCGCAGTGTAGGCTGTCTGGCGCCGAAGGCGCGAAGTTGAATGACTTGTGTACGCCCAGCATGGGCATGAACTAATGATGTGA
>JAQICG010000017.1 GCA_027858635.1 Gammaproteobacteria bacterium
AGCATGGTGTCTTCGGCGATGCCCTGCATTTTTATGCCGTGGTTCTGCAACACGTGGGCGTCGTATTTCAGATTCTGCCCCAGCTTGGCCCTGTTGCTGTCTTCCAGAATCGGCTTCAACGCGCCCAGCACGGTGGCTTCATCGAGCTGTTCGGGGGCGCCGGGGTAATCGTGGCCGAAGGGGACATAGGCGGCGCTGCCCTCTTCCACCGCAAACGAGACGCCGACGATTCTTGCGCGCAGATAATCCAGACTGGTAGTTTCAGTGTCGAAGGCAATCAGCTCGGCGCTGTTCAGTTTCTCCAGCCAGCGCTCGAAGGTTTCCTGATCGAGCACGGTTTCATAATCCACTTCCGGCGCCACTCTGGCCTGCTTCTCGCCAGCGTCGCCGGACAGCTCGTCCAGCCAGTTGCGGAACTGCCATTCGGGGTAGATGCGGCGTAGTGTCTCGGTGTCCGGTTCGCCCACTTTCAGGTCGTCCAGCGCTTCGGCCAGCTTGAGGTCACAGCTAATTTCGGTGAGTCGGCGCGACAGCGGCAGCTGCTCTTCCAGAGCATCGCGCAAATACTCGCCCACCTTGCCCTTGATCTCATCGGCGTGGGCGATCAGATTATCCAGGGTGTCGTATTCCTTCAGCCACTTGGCGGCGGTTTTCGCCCCCACTTTGGGCACGCCGGGAATGTTGTCCGAGGTGTCGCCCACCAGCGCCAGGTAGTCGACTATCTGATCGGGCCTGACGCCGAATTTTTCTTCCACCCCGACCTCGTCCAGAAGGGTATTGGACATGGTATTAATGAGGGTGACGTGCGGGCTGACCAGCTGCGCCATGTCCTTGTCGCCGGTGGAGACCAGCAGGTGCTTGCCCTCGGCGCTTGCCTGGGTTGCCAGTGTGCCGATGACATCATCGGCCTCGACACCGGGTTCGGAAATCAGCTTGAAGCCCATCGCCCTGACCAGTTCGTGCAAAGGCTCGATCTGGTTGCGCAAATCATCCGGCATGGTCGGGCGCGTGCCCTTGTACTCCGGGTACATCTCATGGCGAAAGGTTTTGCCTTTGGCATCGAACACCACCGCCATGTACTCAGGCTGGTAATCGGTGCGCAGTTTGCGCAGCATGTTGATGACGCCGTACACCGCCCCGGTCATCTCGCCTTTGCCGTTGGTCAGGCGCTGCAACTGCGGCACATGGTAGGCGCGGTAGAGGTAGGAGGAGCCATCGACCAGAATAATGGGCGGTGTCTCTGATTGATTTTCTGGTATTTTTTCAGATTTCGACATACGAGTTCCGGTTTAAATAACTGATCTGCAGGTTCGAATTCATTCGAACAGCACCGGTTCGGTTGGCACTGCGTTCGAATGAATTCGAACCTGCAAAACAAAATAATTTCGCCGCAGTTTATCCCAAAGCCCACCCTCTGCGCACTCGCAAATACCTCTCTGCGCAACGGCGATGCCTCCTCCTCTGAATCTTCGCGCGGGATAGGCTAAAATCCCCAAAATTTAAACAACCACTATTGAGCAATGCTCGGCTTCAATCCGCTTATGTCTGTTTTCACCCCCATAGAACACGAACAACTGGTGCAATTTCTGCTCAACTACAATGTGGGCGAGCTCAAGAATTACCGTGGCATCAGCGAAGGCATCGAAAACACCAACTATTTTGTCAATACTATAAAGGAAAGGGCGGAGCTGCGTTTCGTGCTCACCATTTTCGAGCACCACAATTTCGAGGAGATGCAGTATTACCTCAACCTCATGCATCATCTCGCCGACCATAAAGTGCCCAGTGCCGACCCGGTAGCCGATAATAAAGGCCATTATCTGCGCATGTTCGGCGGCAAGCCCATCGCGCTGGTCGAACGCCTGCCCGGCGACAGCATTGTTGAAACCACGCCGTCACACTGCCGGCAGATTGGCGCGGCCATGGGCACAATGCACAGCGCCGGTCTCAGCTTCGAGGGCCACCAGCCCAACCCTCGTGGCACCACCTGGTTTGCGCAGGCCGCCACCGCCCTGCAGGAGAAGCTGCCCGCCGAAGAGCTGGAGATTCTCAACGCCGAAATCAGCTTCCAGAAGGCCAACCGCAATGTTGAGCTACCGCGCGGAGTGATCCACGCTGACCTGTTTCGCGACAACACCTTATGGCAGGACGACCAGCTCAGCGGCATCATCGATTTTTACTACGCCTGCGACGATGCCCTGCTCTACGATCTGGCCATCACCGTCAACGACTGGTGCTGCAATGACGATGCCCGCCTGGATAAAACCAGAGTGCAGGCCCTGCTCGACGGCTACCATCCAAACCGCCCCCTGCTGGTCATCGAACAGCAGAACTGGCCGTTAATGCTTCGCGCCGGGGCACTGCGTTTCTGGCTGTCACGGCTGTACGACAAACATTTCCCCCGCGCCGGCGAACTGGTGCACACCAAAAATCCCGACGCCTTCAAGGCCATTCTCACCGACCGCATCGCCCGCCATGACGAGTACCACTCGTACTGGCTCACTGCTAGGAGCCTGACCGAGAATAGCGACTGTAGCGAGGGGCGGCGATTTTGAGTCAGATTTTTCGATCATTTGAGGCGAATAGTTGTGCTATTTAACGATAATGATCGGGAAATATGGCCAAAATCGCAGTTCCGCAGTAAGACTGTCTATTCTCGGTCAGGCTCCTAGCTAACGCATGAACGCCATCGCCGACGCCATAGAACGATTCATCGACGGGTGCGGTCGCGCGGTTTCCTGGCTGACCCTGTTGATGGTGGTGGTGACT
>JAQICG010000046.1 GCA_027858635.1 Gammaproteobacteria bacterium
ATGCCAGCATGGCTGAGAGCGTCAATAGTAGCAAGCGATAAGCACTGTTATAGCTTTGTAAGCTCATACCGTGACCATCAGTTATTTTTCGAGTTCCCGGCTTAACTCATATACCGCCATGGCATACAGTGCGCTGTGGTTATAGCGCGTAATGACATAAAAGTTTTCCAGACCTAGCCAGTGCTCCATGCCCTTGTCGCCTTCCAGCGTCACCAGTGTCGCCATTACATCATCGGCATATGCCTTGTCGGTCAGTATGCCCTGCTGACGAAAATCACCAATACTGGTATGAGGCTTTAATTTGGTTCGGGTAGCCTCTTCAGGTGCCTGTTTTACTCTGGCTCGCTGCACCACATCACCGCCGCGCTGCCAGCCGTGCTTTTTGAAATAATTAGCCACGCTGCCGATGACATCCGCCGTGCTGTCCCATAGGTCGCGCTTGCCATCGCCATCAAAATCGACCGCGTAGGCGCGATAGCTGCTCGAAATAAATTGCGGCATGCCCATGGCACCCGCATAGGAGCCGCGAATCTGACTGGCGTCCAGACCCACTTCCCGTGCCAGCAATAAAAAATGTTCCAGCTCACTTCTGAAAAAACGGCTGCGGGGAGGATAATCAAAACCCAGGGTCATCAATGAATCGAATACGGCGGTTTTACCCTTATGCCGGCCATAATAGGTTTCTACCCCGATGATGGCGGCGATAATGCTCGGCGATACGCCGGTCTCTTTTTCAGCGCGTTCGAGCAAGGCCCGATGCTCCTGCATAAACGCCTTGCCGAGTTCAATGCGCTTCTCTTTGAGGAAAATCGGCCGATACTGCGCCCAGGTTAGCGTTTTCTCAGCGGGCTTGGCAATCGACTCCAGCACCCCGTCCAGTCGATTCGCTTTCGCCACCCACTGATTTAACAACGCACGATCAAAATCATGCTCTTCAACCATCCGGTCGATAAATTCCTGAACATCTGCTCGTTGACTGTAATTGGCCTGTGCCATCACCGGCAATAGCAGCAGTGCGACCAGTATTGTGGATATTTTTTTCATCGCATTCATTATTTAATCTCGCAAACAACACTTAGGTGTTCGAAACCGCATTTAGTTTCAGGATTATCGGGATAATAACCGCTGGTTCGAGTTTATCGACATTAACATGCCAAAACCCGCCATCAAGGTTACCATCGAAGTTCCACCGTAACTGACCAGCGGCAGCGGTACACCTACCACAGGCAGGATGCCTGAAACCATGCCGACATTTACAAACAGATAGACAAAAAATGTCAGACTCAGGCTGCCTGCTAATAACCGACCAAAACTATCCTGCGCGCAGCTGGCAATGTACAGCCCGCGCAGAATAATAAACAGATATAACGACAGCAGAACCATTGCGCCCATCATACCAAATTCCTCAGCAAACACCGCGAAGATAAAGTCGGTATGTCGCTCGGGAATAAAATCCAGCTGCGACTGCGTACCATTCAACCAGCCTTTGCCGTATAGGCCGCCCGAGCCAATCGCGATTTTTGACTGAATGATAAGGTAGCCACTGCCCAGGGGATCGGTGTCGGAATTGAACCGGGTTAAAATTCGCTGCTTCTGATAATCGTGCATGACTTGCCAGAGCAGGGGAACCAGGCCTAATAACATCAGCACAACACCCAGCAGCACCCGCCATTTCAGGCCGGCGAGGAAGACCACAAAAAAGCCGGCGGCCGCGACCAGTATGGAGGTGCCCAAATCCGGCTGCAGAGCGATCAGCACTGTCGGCATAATCACCAGAACCGCTGCCACCAGCAGGGATTTGGCACCGGGTGGCAGCGGTCTTTCCGACAAATACCAGGCCACCGCCATGGGCGTAATCAGCTTCATCATCTCAGAGGGCTGGAACTTGATCACGTATAGATCCAGCCAGCGTTGCGCGCCCTTGCCGACGTCGCCCGCGGTCAGCACCAGAATCAACAGTACGATACCCAGAACGAAAAACCAGGGTGCCCACAGATACAGTTGCTGCTGCGGTATCTGCGCCACAATCAGCATTACCAGAAAAGCCAGCCCCACACGCAGCCCCTGTTTCTGAATCAGCTCAATCGAACTGTCACCCGCGCTGTATAAAACACCCAGCCCCACCATAGTCAACAACAAAAGACCCAGCAACAGCACGGGATCGATATTGATCGCCCGCAGGATGCGCGCCAGATGACTACGATAACTCACGTCAAAAAGGTCTGATCTCTCCATGACTACTTCGCCGCCGCCTTATTCACACTGCCCGTTTTCATCAGATAATGATCCATCACCTCGCGCGCAATGGGCGCCATCCAGCTACCGTGTTCACCATTTTCCACCACCACTGCCACCACAATCTCGGGGTTCTCCACCGGCGCAAAGGCGATAAACAGCCCGTGATCGCGCAGTTTCCTGGCCACCGTTTCCTCATCATATTCTTCATCCTGAGCGATCCCGAATACCTGCGAAGTTCCGGTCTTGCCCGCCATTTCATAGCTCATTCCCCTGCCTGTGCCACGCGCTGTGCCGCGCGCGCCATGCGCGACATTTCTCATAGCACGATGAACCACATCCCAGTAAGCCGGATTGCGTAATACAAACTTGCCGGTTTTCGGCTCAATGGCTTTTGTCTCTGCTGTTTCGGTTGATTGAATGCTTTTTAACAAATGCGGTTGCACACTCTCGCCCTTGTTTGCCAGCGTCGCCGTGGCCACCGCCAGCTGCAAGGGTGTTGTTAGTACATAGCCCTGACCAATTCCGGCGCTCAGGGTTTCACCGGGATACCAAACTCTTCGATGCACTGCTGCTTTCCAGTCGCTGGATGGCAGCAGGCCGCTACGTTCGCCATACAGATCAATGCCGGTTTTTTCCCCGAAATTAAATTTGGCCAGAAAATCGTGCATACGATCGATACCCATACGGTGCGCCAGATCATAAAAATAGACATCGCAGGATTGCACAATGGCTTTTTCTATATCGACATGGCCGTGACCTGTTTTTTTCCAGTCTCGGTATTTACGTTCGGTCTTGTCTCCCGGCAGCAAATAATAACCTCTACAGTTAACCTCTTCTTTCACGCCCACTGTGCGCGTCTCCAGCCCCGCCAGCCCGACAAAGGGTTTGATCGTGGAGCCGGGCGGATACTGCCCGTACAGAACCCGATTGAACAGCGGCTTGCCTTCGGATGTCTGCAACTCTTCGTATTTGGCATAGCTGATGCCATGCACAAACAGATTAGGGTCATACGTCGGGGTACTGGCCAGCGCCAGAATTTCCCCGGTTTTCGGAACCATCGCCACCACCGAACCATACTGGTCACCCAGCGCCGCTTCGGCCACTTTCTGCAGCTCGATATCCAGGCTCAAAAACAGATTATTACCGGCGACCGGCGGAACTTTGTCGACCACGCTGATAATGCGTCCCTCGGCATTGACCTCAACACTCTGCTGCCCCACCGTACCGTGCAGCTCGTCTTCGTAAAACTGCTCGAGCCCGATTTTGCCGATATGGGAAGTGCCTCGATAATTGCCCTGATCGATTCTTTGCATCTCTTTCTCGTTGATGCGCCCGACGTAACCAATCGTGTGCACCGCCGATTCACCCTGCGGATAATGGCGGGTCAGACGCGCTGAAACATCCATTCCCGGGAAGCGGTGCCGGTTCACCGCCAGGCGTGCGACTTCGACATCATCCAGACGGGTTCGTAATGAGATGCTTTCAAATGGCTGGTGCGCGCGCATCGAGCTACGAAACTGACTGACATCGCGCTCGCTCAAACTGACAATTTTGCTCAGCGCCTTCAGCGTCGCCTCCAGATCATCAATCTGCTCGGGGATCAGCTCCAGATGAAAAGTGGGACGATTTTCAGCCAGGATCACGCCATTACGGTCGTAGATCAGGCCGCGGTTGGGCGGCAATGCCATCACTCGAATTCGATTATTCTCGGACAGCACGGAAAAGTGGGCATATTCAACTATCTGCAATCCGGCCAGGCGCACAAACAGACCGGCGACCATCAACACACAGAGGATCGCCGCCACATTGATACGATGTTTAAAAAGACGAGAAACAGAAGAATAATCGCCCATTGGCGCGCGGTAAGCCACTATATCAACCCGGCCCTCCACAGCGCCAATCGTTAGCAGGATAGATCAGAAAAAGTTCAACCACAGTTTTTTCGCTCAAATGAGAAATTATCATAATTATATAGGGTTTAGGCCACTAGAGGCTCGACAATCACGTCGCAATCTATACAATCCGTACAA
>JAQICG010000371.1 GCA_027858635.1 Gammaproteobacteria bacterium
TGGCCTCGATCTCCTTGCGCTGCCCTTCCAGGGGCAGGCCACTGATCTCCACCACGTTATCGAGCATGCGGGTGAAGATGCTGACGGTTTTTCGGAAGCTGTCCCAGTCAAATTCGGCGTTGCCGCTGAAGGGGTTTTTCACAAAGCGAGTCAGATTGATGGAACCCAGCAGACAAGAGCCATACGGCGGCAGCGGCTGTTCACCACAATTATGTGCGTGCAGACCGTTGGCATCGAAGGCATTGATGCCAGGGACCTGTACGTCATACACATCTTCCACGCCGTCAGTTTCGACCGTTGTAACCCGGGCAACAAAGCGTTCGCGATTGAGCGCCCGCTTGTAACCGGCCAGGGACTGTTCAAGGCGTTGCTGCTTGTCGGTATCGGCAAAGCCCACCTGTTGCATAAACTGCCGCAGGTTTTCACCACTGATGCACAGCTCGTGCTGCGGCTTGATGTCATAGGCTTTATGACCACCCTTGCCATCGGGCAGATCGGCGGTGGTTTTATTGCGGCGATCGGTATAGAGCGTGGAGGCAATACCCAGACGTAACAGCATGCGTTGCGTCGCTTCCAAACGCGACAGGTCGGACTGGGCCAAACGGACACTGACGCCTTTTTGCTGGTTGCCCTGTACCGAACCGTCGGCATCGAACAGACCGCGCAGGAAACCGCGATAAAAGTCGCTGGAGGCCTGCTCCATTACCGGGGTAATCGATTTGTTGCCCGGCGCCATACCAACTTCTTCAGCCAGCTGTTTGAGGGAGGACAGACTCAACCGATATTCATTGCGACCGGCCACTTCCGACCAGCCGGCAAAGTCGCTGCGATGCGGCAGACTGTGGGCCGCTTTTAACACTTCGGCCATAACCGCTTCTGTCCCGTGTGACAACTCGGCATCGGCACCGTTGGCGACCGCCGCCGGTTTCCAGACCGACAGCACGGCCTTGTCCTGTTTGAGCGTGCCATCACCAACCAGCATTCCCAGCAGATAACCCTGTTCGTTGCTGTATTCGCCCTGCCACTGCGCATTGGCTCGATGATCGTTGAGCAACACCCGATCGCCCTGATGCATCTGACCGGCTTCGCACCATTCGGTTTCGGTGCTGTAACGCGTGTAACGTGTCACACGACGCACCCGATGATCGGCGGTCAGTCGCAACTGATAACCTTCGGCGGTATGCAGGCGAACCACCGGCTTGGTATCGGTTTTGAAGAAGCCTTCCTCGCCGCTTAAATGATCCTGACCGTCGACTCGGGCGTGGAACTGCTGACCCAGCAGGTCCCTGACCTGACGCGCGCCGTCGGCCGTCTGCACCCAGGTGTCGGCCGTGACACACGGATTGGTCGCGCGGATATTTTCACAGAACCAGTTGTTGTTCATCTCGTTGACTTTGTCGATGAGGATGAAACCGGGCTCGGCGTAGTCGTAGATGGAGGCCATGATGCTGTCCCAGAGACGGCGGGCCGGCACGATGCGGGCAATGCGACAGGCTTTCTTGCCGGTGTCATTGGTGACGTAATCGCCAATGACCGGCCATTCGCGCCAGATTATTTTGGAGCTGTCGTTAAGATCTATATTTTCCTGGGTGCACTCTTTGGTGGTGATCGGGAATGCCAGTGGCCAGTCACCATCAGCTTTCACGGCTTCGATAAAATCGGTGCTGATAAGCAAGCTCAGATTGAACTGACGCAGACGGCCGTCTTCACGCTTGGCGCGGATAAAATCAAAGACATCGGGGTGGCCGACATCGAAGGTGGCCATCTGTGCGCCGCGGCGACCACCGGCGGAGGAGACGGTGAAACACATTTTGTCGTAGATATCCATAAACGACAGCGGCCCGGAGGTGTAGGCACCGGCGCCGGTTACGTAGCCGCCCTTGGGGCGTAGCGTGGAGAATTCATAACCGATTCCGCAACCGGCTTTCAGCGTCAGGCCGGATTCATGCACCTTGCCCAGAATGTCGTCCATGGAATCTATAATGGTGCCGGAGACGGTGCAGTTAATGGTGGAGGTAGCCGGTTTGTGATCAAGTGCGCCGGCATTGGAAATAATGCGCCCCGCAGGAATGGCACCGTGGCGCAGCGCCCACAGGAAATTGTCATACCATTTTTTCCTGAGCTTGTCGCTGGTCTCGACATCAGCCAGAGCACGGGCAACACGATTATAGGTATCGTCCATGGTTTTATCCACGATGCTGCCGTCTTTCGCTTTGAGGCGATATTTAGTGTCCCAGATATCGAGTGAGGCTTCCTGGAAAGGAACATCTGAAACATTGGTGGGTACTGCGTGTAGTTTGGGCGCTGTCATTTATTCATCCCTTTGTTGTCGTTTTTATGTAGGCAATTCTTTAAATTAGAACCGTGTTTATTAGCATTTGATTATCATCATGTAGTGCCAGATGGATAAATTAACACAAGATATTGTGATTGCCAAACAATAATTGCGTTGAATGCAATATAAAAATTAAGCGCTAAATGTCAATAGCAATCAACCCGCTTGCACTGGGTTTTTTAAGGAAAATGCGCTTGACCATGATGGGATTTTTTTGTATTTAGCACTAAAAGCGATTACCGCAGAGGCCGCATAAAAAACAAGGTTGGTTTAGGCGTGTGGAACAGTCTGGCAGCAGGGATAGCGTTTTATGTGCTGACATGGTTTGAAAAAAGCAGATCCGCGAAAAAAGCCTTTGTTTTTCTCCAGCGTTCTTTGCGGTAAAAAAGCTTTTGACTTTGCCCCTGTCGCCTTAAGTCTCTTCCCTCGAACGATGCGGTTCGTGCCTCACCGCATCCTACAAAATCATTATTTTTTATCTTTTCTCCGCACTTCCTCTGCGTTCTCTGCGACTATTCCGGGCTTCCTGCCCTCCACCCTTCGGGCCAGCTATAAAACAGCTGTTCAAATTTGATCCTGTCAAATTTGTCTGCGGTGAAAAGCCTTTGACCTTACTCAACCAACCTCTGCGGTAAAAACTCTACTCATTCACCGGCAAATTGGTTCGTCCCACACGCCAGCGTAAGAACATCTTTTCCAGTTCCACCAGCCACAATACCGAGGAGGCGACCAGGATGATTCGTAGCCATAGTTGCGGTTCCAGTGAGACGGTATGGAACAGTGTTTGCATCGGACTGAGGTAGGTGAAGGCAAGCTGGAGGATTATCAGCAGGCTGATGGCGTACCAGACGTAACGGTTGCCACTAAGTCCTTCGAGGGTCAGGGA
>JAQICG010000032.1 GCA_027858635.1 Gammaproteobacteria bacterium
AAGCCAAAGGCAAGATCGGCGGGCAGTTCGCGCAATATGACGAGATTTCAGTCAAGCGTTCTGTTTCCCGCGACGGGCAATCCAAATATTCCTTAAATGGCACGCGCTGCCGCCGCCGCGATATTGCCGACCTGTTTCTGGGTACCGGCCTTGGCCCGCGCAGTTATGCCATTATCGAACAGGGTATGATTTCCCGCCTGATTGAGGCCAAACCCGAAGAGTTGCGCATCTTTCTGGAAGAGGCGGCCGGCATCTCCAAATACAAGGAGCGCCGCAAGGAAACCGAAAACCGTATACGCCATACCCGCGACAACCTCGATCGTCTGGATGATCTGCGCGAAGAGATCGACAAGCAGCTGTCGCATCTGCAACGCCAGAGCCGCTCTGCCGAACGCTATAAAGAATTCAAGATGGAAGAGCGTCAGCTGAGAGCCGAGGTGCTGGCGCTGCACTGGCGTGATCTGAAAAAGGAGCTGGACGGGCGCGACAAAGTTATCGCAGAAACCGATACCCGGCTGGAGCAGATTATTGCCGAACAGCGTGCGGTGGAGTCCGCCATCGAGACCCATCGCCAGTCGCATACCGAATCCAACGATGCCCTGAACGCGGTGCAGGCGCGGTATTACAGCCTGGGCAGCGATATTTCCCGTATTGAGCAGAACATCAAGCATCAGCAGGATTTGCAGCAGCGACAGAAGGCTGATCTTGAGCAGGTGGAGAAGGCTTTATTTGAGGCGACCCAGACTTTAGAAAGTGACCGCAACGCGATTGAGACCGTGATCTCGCAGTTGCAGGCCGATGAGCCTGCGCTGGCGGTGTTGAAGGCGGATGAGCAGATCATCAGCGAGCGCTTTACCGCTTCGGAAGTGGCTATGCAAAGCTGGCAAACTTCCTGGGATGCCATTAATCGCCGTTATTCCGAGTCCAGTCAGAAAGCCCAGGTCGAACGTTCGCGCATGGAGCAGCTGGAGCGTCACATTGAGCAGCTGAATCAACGCTTGCAGCGTATCGATGTCGAGCAGCAGGCGTTGCAGGGTGAGGATATTGAAGGCCAGATCGGTGAATTCAAGCTGAAGCTGGACGAGGTTGAGCAGCAGAAGACAGCGCAGGAGACGCAGCTGTCTTCGGTGCTGTCATCCATACGCGAGACCCGCGAACACATTGTTAAGACCGAACAAAAATCCGCCGAACATCGTCGCGGTATTCACGATGCTCAGGGGCGTCTGTCGTCGCTGGAGACCTTGCAGCAGTCCGCGCTGGGCAAAACCGATAAGGCGGTTAATCAGTGGCTGGATCGTCAGGGGCTGACCAATCAGGCGCGGTTTGCCGAAAAACTACAGGTGGATAGCGGCTGGGAAACCGCCGTTGAGACGGTGCTGGGCAATACGCTGGAAGCGATTTGTGTCGATCAGATTGAGGCGTTGTGCGCCACGCTCTCCGGTCTGGATAAAAGCAATCTCTCGCTGGTGGAAACCCAGTCGGCAACGCCGGGCAGTAATGCAGCGAGTGGCTATTTGCTGGAAAAGGTCAGTTCTTCCGTGCAGCTGGATCAGTTTCTACACGGTATTCGTATTGCCGACACTCTGGAAGCGGCGATGCAGATGCGCAGCGCTCTGGCCGATGGCGAGAGCGTAGTCACGCGCGACGGTATCTGGATGGGGCGGCACTGGTTGCGCATCAGCAACGACAAGGATGCACGCCAGGGCGTGCTGGCGCGTGAAACCGAAATCCGCGAATTGCATCAACGCCTGCAAGTGCTCGAACAGGAAGCCACTGCCTTGAACGACGATCTGATCGACAGGCGTGAAACCCTGCAGGCGAAAGAAAAGCAGCGCGAAGAGACACAGGTGGCGCTGAACGCCATTCATGCACAGCTGAATCAGTTACAGACCCAGATCAGTGCGCGGCAGACGCGCAAGGAACACATTACTAATCGCGGCCAGAATCTGGACGAGGAAAAAACCGAGACCGAACGACTCATCGCCAATGAAAACAGCGACATCGAAAAAGCCACGCTGAGTCGTAATGAGTCGTTGCAGCAGATTGAAATCATCGGCAAAGAACGCGACCAGCAGGAGGGTCAGCGGGAAGTTCTGCTGGCGCAGTTGCAGGCCGATCGCAGCGAATTGCAGCAGCAGCGGGACAAGGCGCATCAACTGGCGATTAAAATTGAAGGCCTGGCTACGCGCAAGCAGAGTCTGGAGCAGAATATCGAGCGCATGGAAAAGACGCAGCAGACCCAGATTCAGCGCAAGCAGGAGTTACAGGGTGCGCTTACGCAAACCACCGAACCGGTGGAGGCGTTGGAGAAAGAGCTCAATGCCTTGCTGGAAAAACGCCTGAGTACCGAACAGGAACTGACCGATGCCCGCCGTCTGGTCGAATCCATCGCGCAGCAGTTGCGCAGTTTTGAGCAGCAGCGTGCCGAGCACGAAAGAAACAGTCAGGAAGTGCGCAGCCAGCTGGAAAAAATGAAACTGGATAGTCAGGAGATTCGGGTGCGCAGCAAAACCGCTCTGGAGCAGCTGGCGGAAATGGAGCGTGATGTGGAGACGCTGTTGGCCGAAATGGATGAGGCGGCAAACAGTCAGGCGTGGGAGAAGAAAATTGCCGACATCGCCCAGCGCATTTCCAGACTGGGCCCGATTAATCTGGCGGCGATCGATGAATATCAAGAACAGCTCAAGCGTAAGGACTACCTGGACGGTCAGCACAAGGATGTCGTTTCAGCGCTGGAAATTCTGGAAGAGGCCATCGGCAAGATTGATCGTGAAACACGGACCCGCTTTAAGGAGACCTACGATCACGTCAACAACCGGCTGAAAGAGATGTTCCCGCGTCTGTTCGGCGGCGGTGTCGCCTATCTTGAACTCACCGGCGATGATCTGTTGAGCACGGGGGTGACCGTTATGGTCAGGCCGCCCGGCAAGCGTATTTCGAATATCCACATGATGTCGGGTGGCGAAAAAGCCTTAACCGCGGTGGCACTGGTATTTGCTATTTTTGAGCTCAACCCCGCACCGTTCTGTATGCTCGATGAGGTCGATGCGCCGCTGGATGAAGCCAACGTCGGACGCTTCAGCCAGCTGGTGAAAGAGATGTCGACGCAGATACAGTTTATCTACATCACCCATAACAAAACCACCATGGAAATCTCGGAGCACCTCAGTGGTGTGACCATGCGTGAAGCGGGTGTGTCCCGTCTGGTCTCGGTGGATGTGGCTGAAGCGGCAACCCTGGCCGCGGTTTAATTTAAGATATCTTATTTAGAGTACGATAATGGAAAACCTGCGCTGGATACTACTTGCCGTTGGCATCATTTTTATTCTCGCCATCTTTTTTGCGGGTCGTCGGCAACGGCGCCGCAACAAGTCTAATCTCTTTGATGCCAACGAAGAGCTGCCGGAGTTCAGTGCCCGCGACTGGGATGAACTGGATGAAGGAGTGGGCAAGGTGCGTATCGTTGCGCGTGACAATGATGACGACGACCTTTCCGGGGAGCTGGCAGCTGATCTGGCGCCGGTACCTGATTATGACGAGCCGACGGACATCGATGAATTACAGTCGCGAGCGCAGCCGGAAGCGCAGCGCTTTGAGCCGGACTTTAAGTCTGATGCTGATCTGCCGGACAACGAAGAGGCTTTTGAGCAGCTTGATGACGACGATGAAATTGTACAGTCTCCAATCGAGTCGTCATCAGTAAAACAATCCTCCGTAGAGACGCAGCCAGCTGAAAATCAGGAGGTCGATAAAGAAGCGCAGAGCAGCTCTAATGTCGATATTATCGTGCTGCACATTCTGGCTAAATCATCCGAGTCGTTGACTGGTGAGAGCATAAACATCGCGGCCCGGGCCAATGGCCTTACTTTTGGCCGGATGAATATTTTTCATCGCCTTGATGAAGAGGAGCAGGCGCTTTTTAGTATGGCCAATATGATAGAGCCGGGAAATTTTGATCCGGATACGATCCACGATATGACCACCTCCGGTTTGACCATGTTTATGCAGCTGTCGACTTCGGCACATCCTTCCGCCTGTTTTGATGAAATGCTGCGCTGCGCTTATTACCTCTCTGAAATGTTGGATGCTGATTTATGCAATCAGCATCGCCAGCCTATCACCCAGGAGGACGCAGAGTATTACCGGCAGCTGATTTCGGAGAAAGAGAACGCTTAGCGTTTCCCTTCATTAATTTACCGTGACTACCGACACTATCCAGCATCAAATCGATGACTTGCGGCAACAGCTGCGGCATCACTCCTATTTGTATTACGTACTGAATGATCCCGAAATTTCAGACAGCGAATACGACCGGCTTTACCGTCAGTTGGAGCAGCTCGAACAGCAGCATCCTGACCTGATTACCGCCGATTCGCCGACCCAGCGAGTCGGTGCGCAACCGCTGAAACTGTTTGCCCAGATACAGCATCGCATTCCCATGTTATCGCTCGATAATGTATTTTCAGAAGAGGAGTTGCAGCGCTTTTATAAACGTGTGCAGGATCGACTGGAGTCAACCGAACCGGTGGCATTTTCGGTGGAACCCAAGCTTGATGGTCTGGCGGTCAGCATTGTTTATGAACAGGGCGTGCTGGTGCAGGCGGCTACGCGTGGTGACGGCCAGACGGGTGAGGATGTAACCCAGAACATAAGAACCATACAGTCCATCCCCCTGCATTTGATGAGCGATGATTACCCCGATGTCCTGGAGGTGCGCGGTGAAGTGTTTATGCCCAAAGCCGGGTTTAATGAGCTGAATCGCCGGGCGCGTGAAAAAGGCGAGAAGACGTTTGTTAATCCGCGCAATGCCGCCGCCGGTTCATTGCGCCAGCTCGACCCCAAAATCACCGCGCAAAGACCGTTAGCGTTGTATTGTTATGGCGTGGGTATTGTTGAAGGGCATGATCTGCCCGAAACCCACAGTGAAATTTTGCAGCAGCTCAAAGTCTGGGGCTTGCCTGTTTGCAAAGAGGCGGGCGTGGTTGCAGGTCTACAGGGTTGCCTTGATTTTTTCCATGATATTTTGGCGCAGAGAGAGCAGCTCAGTTACGAAATCGATGGGGTTGTTTATAAAATTGACCGGCTGTCTCTACAGAAAAAATTGGGCTTTGTCGCACGTGCGCCGCGCTGGGCAATCGCGCATAAATTTCCGGCGCAGGAAGAAATCACCACGATTCTGGATGTCGAGTTTCAGGTCGGTCGTACCGGTGCACTAACGCCGGTGGCCAGACTGGAGCCGGTATTTGTCGGCGGCGTTACCGTGAGTAATGCCACGCTGCACAACATGGACGAGGTCAGGCGCAAAGATATTCATATCGGTGACAAGGTGATTGTACGCCGCGCCGGTGATGTGATTCCGGAAGTGGCGCGCGTGGTTACCAGTGCGCGCAGCGATAAGGCCAGAAAGAAGGTTAGAAAAATAGAGTTGCCGCCACACTGTCCGGTCTGTGGCTCGGATGTTGAGCAGGCTGAAACCGAAGCGGTGGCACGTTGCAGTGGCGGGCTGTTCTGCAAGGCGCAGCGTAGCGAAGCGATTAAACATTTCGCTTCGCGTAAAGCCATGGACATCGATAGTCTGGGCGACAAACTGGTCGAGCAACTGGTGGAAGTGGGCTTGATCAATACCGTGGCGGATCTTTATCATCTGGATGAGGCAGCCGTAGCCGCGCTGGATCGCATGGGCGACAAGTCGGCGCACAATCTCATTCATGCCATTGAAGACAGCAAACAGCCAACACTGTCGCGCTTTATTTATGCGCTGGGAATTCGCGAAGTGGGCGAAACCACGGCGTCGAGTCTGGCCGACGCTTTTCAATCACTGCAGGCCCTGAGCGAGGCCGATGAAGAGTCCTTGCTACAGGTTCCTGATGTCGGGCCGGTGGTCGCGCAACACGTGGTCTATTTTTCCTCCCAACCGCATAACCGTGAGGTAATCCAGCAGTTACTGGATACCGGTATCCGCATTAAAAAACCGCCTGTTTCGGCAACAGTAAATGAAAAATTAAAAGATAAAGTTTTCGTTATCACCGGGACCCTGCCTACGATGTCGCGCGATCAGGCCAAAGAGAAGTTGCAGGCGGCAGGCGCGAAAGTGACCGGCAGTGTTTCAGCTAAAACCGATTATGTACTGGCCGGCGAAAATGCCGGTTCAAAACTGAGCAAAGCGGAAGCGCTCGGGGTAAAGGTTATCAGCGAAGCAGAACTGGAAGAGCTGTTAGCTTAGCTGTATTAATAATATCTTCATCGCGAAGGATGTGAAAAAGGAAAAAAATAATTCAAAATCTTAGTCCACATAATATGAATCGGGATAATGTAAATAAAGGTTTTTCGCCTTTATCTACGTTCATCTGCGGGCTAAGTTTTTTAGCGTTATTCGCGGATTTTTTTTAATTTTTTCGATCATCACAATAATATGCACCCTTGTAATGATATGACAGAGAGGCGGAAAGTGAGTCAGAAGACTATTTTATTGGGAGTGAACATCGATCACGTGGCGACACTGCGGCAGGCGAGGAGTGAGTATTATTCCGTCCCGGCTGCTGAAAGCCGTGAGGGGCTGACAATGGAAGGCGGACTGGAATCTATCCAGTTTAATGTCGGCCATGCGATACTCGTGCTGCAACAGTCTGTAAAAAGCGATAAACAACTGATGAGCGAGGCGCGTGCATGATTGTAGGGACGGGCATGGATATTGTTGAAGTCAACCGTATGCAACTTATTCATGATCGCCACGGCGATCATTTTGCAGAACGGATACTGTGTGAAAGCGAGTTGCGTGAGTATCAAGACTGTAAATATCCGATGCGTTTTCTGGCCAAGCGTTTTGCCGCCAAGGAGGCGGTGGCCAAGGCGTTGGGTACCGGTTTTGCGGCAGGCATCAGCATGAAAATGATCGGCATCGGACACGATGAATCCGGCCGTCCGTTGATTGAATTGTCACAGGCCGCAAAAGCTCGTGCCGAGCAACTCGGTATGACTGCTTCCTGGCTCAGTATCTCGGATGAAAAACACTATGCCACGGCTTTTGTGGTGATGGAGAAAGTGGGGTAGAAACTAAAAGCTTTTTCACCGCAGAGGACGCAGAGAGCGCAGAGGAAAAACGTTTTTTATTTAAGAGGTTTTTTGGTTCCTTTATGCGCGCTACGTATTTCATCGATAATGAATCCGGTTTTATAAAAAAACAAGCCTTTCTCTGCGCTCTCTGCGGTGAACAGATTTTGTTCTGTTTTAAAAATCAAATAATAAGTTCACTTTGATCAGCGTTGAGCAGTCTTGTAATTTCGGATATTAGGGGATGCGTGAGGGTGCTTAGTTTTTCCTGAGTGTCTTTGTCAATATCCAGTTCAAGCTGGGCGGTAGCATTGCGCAATGCGAGCGCACCGCAGCAACGTGTAGCGCCATGGAGTTTGTGTACCTGTTGTTTGAGTCGTGTGCGATCATTAAGCGATATCGCATCGTCGATGAGTCTTAAATATTCAGGCAGTTCATTGATCAACATGCTGGTTAATTCGTTGGCAAGCTGGGTGTTGCCGGCGGCGAGTTCCAGCGCTTCGGATTTAGAAAAAAATTCTATGTTATGAGTGGTCTGTTTTATATGTTGCTGATAGGGGTTCTTTAATAGCCATTTATCAATCATGTTTTGAATGCTGCTCTCAGTCACCGGTTTAATCAAAATATCATCTATTCCGTATTGCTCAATCTGTTGTGTCTGTTTTGTTACCATGGCATTAGCGGTTAGAGCAATAATGACGGTGGTGTCATTATTAATTTTGCTACGAATGAGTTTTGAAGTTTCATAACCATCCAGGTCGGGCATTTGTAAGTCCATAAATATCAGATCGAAATTAGTATTGCAGGCAAGGTCAATACTCTTGTGACCACTTGAGGCGGTGGTTACTCTGGCGTCATTTTTCATCAGAACTATTTCCGCCAGTTTTAGATTTATGTCATTGTCGTCAACCACAAGTATATTCAATCCCGACCAGTTAAAGGACTTTAAAGGCAATGTTTCTATGGGTGCTACTGACTTCATGTCCGCACTAATTAGTTTTAATACCGAAAGTCTAATGGATTCGTGTTTTGAAGAGCGGAAAGCAGCGTCATCAAAACCGTAGCTTTTTATGTCGGCAAGATCCTTATGAGAGCGAGTGCTGGCAATAGCGAATAACGGTATGTCAGTATTACATTTCGGGATAAATGATCTGATCTTATTCTCGTGCATGTCCGCTCGACAGATGCTGACAATAATCAGATCGTATCCTGATACTGTTTCAGGAATTTTTCTGTGATGACTAGTTATTACTCCCCATGAATCAATCATGGTCAGTATGCCTTCAGTGCAGATTCCGCGGTTATCAATAAGGCATATTTTTTTGCTATTCAAAATAGGGTCGATAACACGTTCAAGTGTTCTCATTTCAGTAGTGATGTTCAGTCTAAATGTTGAGCCTATG
>JAQICG010000259.1 GCA_027858635.1 Gammaproteobacteria bacterium
GTCCAGCTTTCACGGCAGACTTGCGTCGGAAAATCCGGCGAAGAAAGGCGACTTCAAAGCCAGTGTTCGCGTCTTTAACGGCGCGGCGGATCCGTTTGTGAAAACGGAGCAGATCGAGGCGCTGAAAGCGGAGATGAACAACGCCGGTGTTGATTTTAAATTTATCAACTATCCGGGCGTTAAACATAGCTTCACCAATCCTGAGGCCGATGCCAAGGGCAAAAAATTTGGTTTGCCGCTGGAGTACAATGCTGATGCTGATAAAGATTCGTGGCAGAAAAATCTCGAATTCTTCAAAGATATATTTTCAAAATAGTTGAGTAGAGCCAGTCTCTCCAATTATTTGTTAGAGCTCCTGTTAGCGAAGTCGTGTTGCATAGATTATCTTGTACGATAAGCATAGTGGCAGGCGACACAAGAACTCATTACTTTTTGCAGGGCGCTGTATGCGTTCTTTAAGTCACCTTCTTTAGCAACTTTAGATAACTCGGTGGCTGATTCGTGCATGCCCCAGCCGATGTTTCTCATCTCAAGTGGCATAAATCTGCCCGGCCCCATACCACTGGTGCGGTGTTTCCCCATCGTGCTTTTACCCATTCTGGTTTCGGCGACCTCTGCAGCCGAGGCCAGATTATTTTCCGCTAGATGACCGACGATTTCGCTTAATGCCGCAAGATGGTCCAGCATGTCTTGTCGCATAAGCTGGCGCGCCTGATCAGGCATGGAGACTAACTGGCGAGAATCACTGTCAGAAGATATTTGTTCGCCCTGTGGAGTGCTGGTCGATTCTTCGCTGTGTGCAGGGTGAAATGCGGATAAAAGCACAGTGGTGGCAACTAATGAAATTATTCTACGCATGGCGATGTTCTCTGTTAGTGATGAATTTAAAAATCGGAAATTACGTTAATTTGTAACATAGCCTGTTATCAATATAAAAAGAATTTATGGTTATATGTCTATTTAAAGACAGTTTTTGGCGCAACAAAAAGTTTCAAATAAATAAAAATCCCCTACTATTTCCAGCGGGCTTTTTAACGCGACGTCTTTCTTAAACGCGGATGTATTAATCCAGTACGTGAGACACCAGACCATCCGCCAGCTTGGGTTCAAACCAGGTGGATTTGGGCGGCATCACTTCATTGGCATCGGCAACGGCCATCAACGCTTCCATCCGTGTCGGGAAGAGGGAAAAGGCAATCGCCATTTCGCCGCTGTCGACGCGTTTTTCGAGTTCACCCAGGCCCCGGATGCCGCCGACAAAATCGATGCGGTTATCCGTGCGCGGATCTGAAATGCCCAGTACCGGCTCGATCAGGTTATCTGCTAGCAGACTGACATCGAGTGAAGCGACCGGATCATTGGGGATCAATTCAGGCTTGATGGCGAGTCGGTACCACTGGCCATCGAGATACATGCCGAACTCGCCGGGTTTATCGGGCGACACTGCGGCGCTTTCCGCGTTGACTTCAAAAACACCGTCAAGTCTGGCCAGCAGCTGTTCTTTGTTCAAACCGTTCAGGTCTTTGACGACGCGGTTGTAGTCCAGAATCTTCATCTGGTTGTGCGGGTAGATTACCGACAGAAAGTAATCGCTGTTCTGGTTGCCATTGCTGTCGCCGTCGCCGCCCATGCTTTTGGCAACGCGCGAGGCAGCGGCAGAGCGGTGATGGCCATCGGCGATATAAATCGCGTCCATGTCCTCAAAGCCCTGACTGATCTGTGCGATGGTAGCGTCGTCATTGATGATCCAGAAGGTGTGCTGCACACCGTCATCAGCAGTCACATCCACCAGTGGTTCGGTGGTGGCGACCTTTTCCAGAATGGCATCCATGTCCGGCTGTGACTTATAGGCCAGCAGTACCGGGCCGGTCTGTGCGTTCAGCGCTTCGATCTGGCGTACACGGTCATCCTCCTTGGCGGGACGGGTATACTCGTGCTTGCGGATGCGATTGCTGTCGTAATCGGCGACCGAAGCGGCCGCCACCAGACCGATCTGGGAATGGTCGCCCATGATCAGGCGGTAGGCGTAATAGCTGTCTTTGTCATCGCGAATCAGAATGCCTTCGTCCAGCATCTTTTGCAGGTTCTCGGCCGATTTGGCGTACACCGCCGGATCATACGGATCGGTCTCTTCTGGCAGATCAATTTCCGCCTTGGAAATATGCAGAAAACTCCAGGGCTTGTCTTTCGCGCGTTCTTTGGCTTCCGCCGAGTTCAGAACATCGTAAGGGGGCGCAACAACTTCTTCAGCGCGTTCGGGAAGGGGGCGTAAACCGGCAAAAGGACGAATTAATGGCATGACTCTTCTTCTTAAATTTCGGGAATACAAATTATACAGTGAAGCCGGCTTAATGGCGATTCTGGCGTGTTGTCAGCAACGAAAATACCTGAGAGTAGCAAGGCTACTAACAAGGCGTATGGAAAGGATGCCCTTCAATCAAGACCGTCAGCAGCAGGGATGCTGCTGCCGAGCGTACACGGATGTATTCTCAGCGCGTCTTGATTGAAGGGCATCCTTTCCATGTGTCTCAATAGTATGTGCATGCAACTCACGCGCTTTGTGGCGTTATCCAGTGCTAGGAGGCTGTCGGATTTAGGATGAATTGGCTGCGGAAGTGGGAGAGCGGCCCAAATCTCCCCGATTTTTCGTTGCGTAGAATAACTATGCGCCTTAAAATCGGGAAAATTTGTGCTCACTCTCCCACTCCCTCACTTCAATCCCCCTAAACCCGACAGCCTCCTAGAATGCGACTCAGAAAACAGCCATGATACATACAAAACAGATGAAAACAGAATTACTCAGCCCCGCAGGTACTCTTAGAAATATGCGTTACGCTTTTGCCTACGGCGCGGATGCGGTCTACGCCGGCCAGCCGCGTTACAGCCTGCGCGTGCGCAATAATGATTTTCAGGATGAGAATCTCGCCATCGGTATTAAAGAGGCTCATGATCTGGGCAAGAAATTTTTCTTGACCTCCAACTTAATGCCGCACAACAGCAAGGTGAAAACCTATCTCGCCGATCTGGCGCCGGTGATTGCCATGCAGCCGGATGCGCTGATCATGGCCGACCCCGGTCTGATCATGATGGTGCGGGAAACCTGGCCGGAAATGCCGATCCATCTTTCGGTACAGGCCAATACGGTAAATTACGCCACGGTGAAATTCTGGCAGCAGCAGGGCATCGAGCGCATTATTCTGTCGCGCGAGCTGTCACTGGATGAGGTCGCCGAGATCCGCCAGCAGTGTCCCGATATCGAACTGGAAGTATTTGTGCACGGCGCACTGTGCATCGCCTATTCCGGGCGCTGCCTGCTCTCTGGCTATTTTAACCATCGCGATCCTAATCAGGGCAGCTGTACCAACTCCTGTCGCTGGGAATACAAGGCCACCGCCGCTGAGGAAAATGCCGAAGGTGTCTACAAACCGATCGCTGAATCATCCGGTGGCAGCGGTGCTGCACCGGTGATGAGTAGCTCTGAAATCGGCGACGGTGTACGCAGCGCAGGCGCGGATGAGGTTTATCTGCTGGAAGAGAAGGGCCGCCCCGGCGAACAGATGCCGATCATGGAAGACGAGCACGGTACCTATATCATGAACTCCAAGGACCTGCGCGCCATTGAGCATGTGCAGAAACTGGTGGAGATCGGTGTCGACTGTCTGAAGATCGAAGGCCGCACCAAGTCACATTATTATGTAGCGCGTACCACTCAGACCTATCGACAGGCGATTGACGCAGCCGAACGGGGTGAAATCTTCAATCTGGCACTGCTGGGTGATCTGGAAAACCTGGCCAACCGTGGTTATACCGACGGTTTTTTCGCGCGCCATCATACCCACGATTATCAAAACTACATGGACAGTCACTCCAAAAGTCGTCAGCAAAATTTTGTGGGCGAGGTGCTGTCTTACGATGCCGTTTCCGGTATAGCCGAAATCGAAGTAAAAAACAAATTCAGCGTCGGTGATAAACTGGAGCTGGTTACGCCACAGGGCAATCACGATATTGTGGTCGAGAGCATGCAGGATCAGTACAGCAAACCCATGGAATCAGCATTGGGCAGTGGTTACTTCGTAAAAATGCAGTTGCCCGAAGGCACTACTGAAAAATGCCTGCTGGCTCGATATATTTAACTGAATAGTCTGTCGGGTATCAGGATGTATTTATCACGACACTTATATATTGTTGATTTATAGCTGATATTTAATATATTTAGACAGAGTCTATATTTTGACCTGTTTTAGTTTATAATAACCAACTCAATTTAATTAACCCATAATAGGAGTCTGACATGGCTGTATTAGTAGGACGAGAAGCCCCGGATTTTAGCGCGGCGGCTGTTTTAGGCAGCGGTGAAATCGTTGAAGATTTTAATTTTAAGAAGACTACCAGCGGGAAATACGCGGTTATCTTCTTTTACCCGCTGGATTTTACTTTTGTATGCCCTTCCGAGTTGATCGCGTTTGATCACCGCCTGGAAGAGTTCAAAAACCGTGGCGTAGAAGTAATCGGTGTCTCCATCGACTCACATTTTGCCCACAATGCCTGGCGCAATACCCCTATCAATGAAGGCGGTATTGGTCCGGTCAAATATACCCTGGTGGCCGATATGACCCATGCCATCTGCAAAGCCTACGATGTTGAAACCCCTGATGGTGCTGTCGCTTTCCGTGGCTCATTCCTGATCGACAAGGACGGTATAGTTCGTCATCAGGTCGTGAATGATTTGCCACTGGGGCGTAATGTTGATGAAATGCTGCGTATGGTCGATGCCCTACAATTTACTGAAGAGCACGGCGAAGTCTGTCCGGCCGGCTGGTCTAAAGGTGACAAAGGCATGAATGCCACACCTGACGGTGTCGCAGAGTACCTGGCGGCGGAATCGGATAAATTGTAAATCTGATTTTCTGTGAAGTATAAAAAGCCCGTGAAATCACGGGCTTTTTATGGTCTGAAATTTGTCCGCAATGATCAACAGCGCCTTATTCGCACTGGCGTAGTCACGCCGTTGATTAAGGAAAGCAGTTCAAGCTGGTTCATCCCGACCTCTTCGGGGCGGTATTTTTAAAACTCATGGGTCGGTTGCATTATTTTATCTTTGACGTTAATGTATATATTAATAATTAATCTATATATTAATAATTTGCTAGAAGGTGTTTTATGATAGATCAACGTTTTCTCATTAGGCTGAAGCATTGGGTGCGAGCTAACCGCGTTGCCTGGGCCGAAATTATGGGGCAGGCATCCTGGTTGCGGGGAGTGCGGCGGGCGCAGAAACTGAAGGGCGTCGAGCTGGCTCGGCGCATGGCGGTCAGCCCGGCGAGAATTTCCATGATGGAGCGTGATGAGGAGCAGGGTGCGCTCACGCTGAAGATGATGCAAAAGGCCGCGCAGGCGCTGGATTGTGAGTTTGTGTATGCGGTGATTCCGAAGCAGTCTCTGAAGCAAAACGGAGCTGAACCAGCAGAAAAACCCAGGCTGCGCGTGCAACCGTAATTCGGATTGGTGCCGAAACCGGCTTCATTTCTGTCGACTTAAACCGTGTATAATCACCGGTTAATATCCTGA
>JAQICG010000341.1 GCA_027858635.1 Gammaproteobacteria bacterium
TACCGGTCTAATCTTTGAAATTAATTCTCAAAATAACTTGTAAAAAAATACCATGATTACCATCGCTTTATCCAAAGGCCGCATTTACAAAGAGACGCTTCCCCTGCTGGCAGCGGCCAATATTATTCCGGCTGAAGATCCGGAAAAAAGCCGCAAGCTGATTCTTGATACCAATCAGGACGACGTCAAGCTGGTGATTATTCGCGCCACCGATGTACCCACCTATGTGCAGTTCGGTGCCGCTGACATCGGCGTCGCCGGCAAGGACGTGCTGTTGGAGCATGGCGCGGAAGGGCTGTACGAACCACTGGATTTGAAAATCGCCAAATGCCGACTGATGACCTCCGGTCTGGTCGATGACGACAGCAGCCGCCGCAATAAAACCGGTCGCCTACGCGTGGCCACCAAGTTCACCAATGTCGCCCAGCACTTTTTTGAATCGCGCGGTGAGCAGGTCGAAGTCATCAAGCTTTATGGTTCGATGGAGCTGGGGCCGATTGTCGGTCTGGCTGATCTGATTGTCGATGTGGTCGACACCGGCAATACCCTGAAAGCCAACGGCCTGAAACCCATGGATCATATTGCGGACATCAGCTCGCGACTTATCGTGAACAAGGCGGCGATGAAAATGAAGCACGCCAGAATCAGCGACATCATTGAAAAAATAAAAGCGGCGGTGGAAAAAAATGCCTGAGATTCGTCAACTCAATGCCAGTGATAAAGATTTCTGGCAACAACTCGATACAGTACTGGCCTGGGAACAGTCAGCGGACAGCGGCGTGGCTGCCATCGTCACCGATATACTCGCCGATGTTAAAAAACGCGGCGATGCCGCCGTGCTCGAATATACAAAAAAACTGGATCGTCTCGATGTCAGCTCGGCCGATCAGCTGGAACTCAGTCAGGCGACCTTACAAAAAGCACTCAACGCCATTGATACAAAACACCGCGATGCGCTGGAAATAGCCGCCGAACGCGTACGCGCTTATGCCCGGCATCAGAAAATGGAATCATGGTCGTACACCGAAGCCGACGGCACCGTGCTGGGCCAGAAAATCACCCCCATGGACAGGGCAGGGCTGTACGTTCCCGGTGGCAAAGCCGCCTATCCCTCATCCGTGCTCATGAACGCCATCCCCGCCAAGGTGGCCGAAGTTCCCGAGCTGATCATGGTCGTGCCCGCACCGGGCGGTGAAACCAACGACCTGGTACTGGCCGCCGCCGCCATTGCCGGCGTCGATCGCATCTTTACCATCGGTGGCGCGCAGGCCGTCGCCGCACTGGCCTACGGCACCGCCACCATTCCCAAAGTCGACATCATCACCGGCCCCGGCAACAGCTACGTAGCCACCGCCAAGCGCATGGTCTATGGCGTGGTCGGCATCGACATGATCGCCGGGCCTTCCGAAATACTGGTAGTGTGCGACGGCAAAACCGATCCCGACTGGATCGCCATGGACCTGTTCTCACAGGCCGAACACGACGAAGAGGCGCAGTCTATTCTGGTCAGCACCGATGCTGAATTTCTTGTTAAAGTACAGGCTAGTATCGAAAAGCTGTTGCTGGAAATGCCGCGCAAAGAGATCATTAAAACGTCACTGCAAAACCGCGCCGCCTTCATACTGGCGGAGACGATGGAGCAGGCGATAGCAGTCGCCAACCACATTGCGCCGGAGCATCTGGAGCTGTCCGTTGAAAATGCCGAACAGTGGGCAGAGAAAATCCGCCACGCCGGTGCCATTTTCATGGGCCGCTACACCGCCGAAGCGCTGGGTGATTACTGTGCCGGCCCGAATCACGTCCTGCCCACCTCCGGCACCGCACGTTTCTCATCACCACTGGGTGTTTATGATTTTCAGAAACGCTCGAGTCTGATTGGCTGCTCAGCACAGGGTGCTTCGGAGTTGGGGCGATGTGCGGCAACGTTAGCACATGGTGAGGGTTTAGTGGCTCATGCTCGGTCAGCGGAATATAGAATTAAAAAATAGGATTTTTTAATTGTTATCCTGGTGTTTGCTCGTTCCTGCGTGGTGGCACAAGGTGCATACATTCGCGCAATTATTCTTCTTCTTGATAAATCGTAACATTACGGGTAGTGGATTCGCGCACCTACGAGCGCGTCACTCTTTTGTAGCCTATCGTCGGTGCTAACAGCTGGCCAACCCTGCAAAAAAATAGTAACGTAAGAACGCCAACAGTGACAAAGGTAATCGTTGATGAGTAAAAATCGAAAAGAAAATTTTAATCCCGAAAAAGGTTATGTGGCGATTCTGGGCTGGAGTGTCAACGCGATTGAAGCCGCCGATCGCTTTGACCGGCGCTATGTGGTGGTGGCTCCCGATTGGGCCGAAGAGTACTGCGTGGAACACCAGATTCCCTACGTGCCCTGGAACTTCGAGCGGCTCAACGACCGCTCCATGGAAATTGCGCAAACCCTGAAGGACATGGGCGTGAACGTGGCTATCCCTCTGTTCGAGGAGACGGTGGAGTGGGCCGGTGCCATCAACTCGGTATTGTTGGACAACCCTCGTCTGTTCGGTCAGGCCATGTTACTGCGCGACAAGGCACTAATGAAACGACGTGCCCAGCTTGGTGGTATCCGCGTAGGCATTTTCGAGGAGGCCCACGACAAGGAGGATGTGGTGCGTTTCCTGAAACGGGTGAACCAGACCCTGCTCAAGCTGGACGGTGACCCCAATGACCCGATCCACCTCAAGGCCTTCGACAAGGCTGGTTGTCTGGGACACAGGGTGATTCGTACACCCGACGAGGTGGATAGCATTCCCGATGAGGAATTCCCCGTGCTCATGGAATCCCACCTGGACGGTTGGGAATTTGCGGTGGAAGCCTGGATTCACAACGGCAAAATCCGCTTTTTGAACATTTCCGAGTATGTGACTCTGGGGTATTCGGTGTTTGTGCCCGCCACCCCCGAACTGGAAAAATACCGAGCTCAAATCACTACCCAAATTGAAAAGCTGATCAAGACCTTTGATATCGAGTTCGGCTTTATTCACCCGGAATACTTTGTCACCAACGATGGCGAAATGTACTTTGGCGAAGTCGCCTATCGCCCGCCCGGCTTCAAAGTGTTCGAACTGCTCGAGCGCGCCTACGGCTTCAATGCCTATCAGGGTTTAATTCTCTCCTTCGACCCCAAAACCACCGAAGAGGAAATCACTAGCTTTTTCCCCAAAGAGGTGGTGGACGCCAAGGGCGTGGCCGGCTGTTTCGGGGTCTATCCGCGTCGCCGGGTGGTCAGCCGACTGGAGATACCCGAGGAAACCGAAGAGCACGAATATTTCGAGTCTCATGAATTGACGGCGCCACTGGAAGAAACCGTGACCAAACGCACCGCCTTTGGTACCCACTGGGGACTGCTCTACTTTTTCGGTCCCGATCCCATCGTCATGAGAGACTTGTTGAAACATCAGGAAGACCTCGATTTCTATGTATAATCTGGCGCGACGATTATAAGGAGGCAGCTTGACTGATTCTGAGGCACACGATACTGCCAGGTTGGACAGCTTGTCGGAAAAGCTCGACGAGGCGCTGCGGACGCTGGCCGAAGTCAGCGACTTTGCCAAGCACACCCGTATTCGCCGGGTTTTCGACACGGCGCGGCGACTGATGCTGCAAGAGGGCGGCTGCGCCCGGGTGGAAGCCCGTGCCCGGCAGCTCGATGAAGCCGGGGTATTTATGGGCTCGGACTGGGCCCAGCCCCAGACGTTGATTCCCAGCCTGACCAGCCACTCGCTCAAAAGCCCGGATGCCGACACGGTGGTAGTCGAGGCCTTGAGTGAGCTGCGCCTGCTCGCCATTGCCCTGGGCGATTACGTTCACCCCGGCATGTCCTCGGAACAGGCTCATCATAATTTAACCCAGGTAATGGCCATCAATCTGGAGTTGCTGTTCGGCGCCCCCAGTGAAGCCGAACGGGAACAGCAGGGCAAGTTGGCGCTACTGCCGCGAAACCTGTTTCGTCACCTGGCCGAGCGCATCGGATACGAACATGTGATCGATAAACTGATTGAGGAGATCTGGCGCATACTGCAACAGCGGCCCATACAGGTGGACAGCGTCAAGCAGATGATTACCCAGATTGCCATCTGTCAGGCCAACCCGGATATCGACCTGGGCATCAGTGGTCAGGGCGCGGACCGGTTGATCAGCAGCCTTTACGGCACCACTCAGGCATGCCGCGTGGATCCCGGCGTCGAGGTTTACCGCGAGCGCCTGAACAGCATGGACGCCGGTGCGCTTCAGTATGAAGCCACTGGTTTTGCGCGAGCCATGCACGATACCGGCCTGGTTTCGCCCTATCACGCCGTGCTGCTGCGTTACCTTCTGGAGCAGAGCGACCACCTGCTTTCCGAGGCACTGGGGCTGTCCAGCACAGGCCGCGATTGCCTGCTCTGCTACGGCGAGCTGGTGCACGCGATGATCGACGAGGCGGTTCATCCGCAGACGGCGCAGGCGATTTATGGCCTGGCCTTGCTACTGGAAAAGGGCATTCTGTATCAACCGCCTGCGGCACCGGCGCTCTGGCGCCAGCTGGCATTGCCCATTTCGTCTTACTGCCAACAGCGCCTGAGCCTGGCCTTTGGCCCCGAACTCTCGCCCCGAGTCTGGTTGATGCAGGGCGTGCTCTGTATGCTGGGGCAACCTCTGGGCGTCGGCCAGGGTAATAACCCTACCTGCCAGTCGGCTCGGGCCCTGTCCATGTGGGCCTACAACGACCCGGACTATCTGCTGCAAATGGTGGTCTGGGCCGCACGGGACGACGAAATCATTATTCATTTTGAGGGCCAGCCGATTTCCTCGCGGGAAAGTGCTTCGGGGGTCGCCACGGAGCTACCCCTGGATCTGGATCCAGTCTCACTCCTGGTCGTGCCTCACCTGGATCGCATCTATGCGGAAATGGGGCGGCGCTGTATCGGCCGGGAAGGCGATCCACACCGCTGGGTCAACCCGGAGTTTCACGGCTGGTGGTCGGGCCGGGGCTTTCGTATCAATGTGGATGTGGAAACCGGCAAGCTGGACCAGCTGGAAGATTTTCTGCGCCACTTTTACGCCAGCTACCACCCCTACTTCAACGGTAACCAGCCCCTGATTCACCCTCAGCCTGCCGGCATTGCCGTTACCGACAGCGCGGCGCGGTTTGTGGGCTGGCACGCTATCACCATCCTGCGGGTAACGCTGGACCCCAGGGAGGAGATGCGGGTTTATTTCTATAATCCCAATAACGACAGCGGCCAGAACTGGGGCAATGGCGTGGAAGTCAGCACCTCGGGCAATGGCGAACGTTTTGGCGAGTCATCCCTGCCCTTCGAACAGTTCGCCTCCCGGCTGTACATTTTCCACTACGACCCGCTGGAAAGTGGCGAGTTAGCCCAGGTGAGCGTCGAGGCATTAGAAAGAGTCAAAGGCCTTATCTACCAGAGCTGGGGCGCCGACCGACTGCCCGCTGAACCTCTACAGGCCAGCGCGCCGCATTAATAGCGGCGGGCCATTCCCGCTTGCTGCATTGATCGCCCCTGCCCTGGCATCATTGATAGTTACACGGAGATAAAGGCCTACTCAATAATAGTCGTATACCTCAAGGAGGTGATGAGTGATAGGTGATCGCAGTGTAACTGTTTTTTATGATGATGTGATGCTTGGCCATAATCCCGAGGTGGATTTGCCCTTTCTCCCCAGCCGGGTGGAAAAACGGGTAAGGACGATTCTCCAGGGGCTGGATTTCAAGTGGAGCTATCCGGAGCATCCGGGGCGTTTGACAGCCATCATGAATCTGCTGAAAGAGCAGCCTATTCCGGGGGTTCAGTTCAAGGCCGGCCCCCACGCCACCTATGACCAGCTCGGCCGCGTTCACACTACCGCTCATCTCGACCATCTCTTTTCAATGGAAGGAAAGCGGGCCTGGCTGGATCGGGATACCACCGCCGTATCGCCGGATAGCATCAAGGCGGCCACCTCGGCGGCAGGCAATGTCATTGCCGCCGATGAAGCGGTGGTGAAGGGCGAATGTCAGAGCGCCTTTGCCCTGGTGAGGCCGCCGGGCCATCATGCCGAGCCCGTCAGGTCGCGGGGATTTTGCCTGTTCAACAACGTCGCTGTTGCGGCAGCTCATGCCCGGGCGAAGCTGGGCTGTGAGCGTATCCTGATTGTCGACTG
>JAQICG010000357.1 GCA_027858635.1 Gammaproteobacteria bacterium
CTGTACACCGGTGATTGGTGGGGCATGGAAGAGTCATTTAGACAGATGTTTCGCTGGGTGAGTCTGGGCGTCACCGTACCGCTGCTATTGTTCGCCTCCACACCGTTCTTCAGTGCCGCCCTGCGCGACCTGAAAAACAAACGCGTCGGCATGGACGTGCCGGTCGCGCTCGGCATCGGCATTGCTTTCTCCGCCAGCGTGCTCCACACCTTTCAGGGTAGCGGCGAAATCTATTTCGATTCGGTGGCCATGTTTACCTTCTTCCTGCTCTCCGCCCGCTATTTCGAGTCCGGCGCGCGCAAACGCACCGCTGAAGCCACCGAAGCGCTGCTTAATCTGCAACCGGCGATAGCCACCAAACTCATCGTCGATAGCGACGGCGGTTACGATCACCAGAAACAGCTCAACCTCTCCGTAGCCGAACTCGCCATCGGCGATTACGTGCTAGTCAGGCCCGGCGAACATATCCCGGTCGACGGCACCATCATTGAAGGTACTTCGGGCATCAATGAATCGCTGCTCACCGGTGAAAGCCTGCCTGTCATCAAAACCGTCAATGACAGTGTGATCGGCGGCAGCACTAACACCGAAAGCCCGCTGGTGGTCAAAATCGACAAAATTGGCGATGACACCGTGCTCGCCTCTATCCAGCGCCTGCTCGAAGAGGCCCAGAACAGAAAACCCGCCATCGCCAAAATGGCCGACCGGCTGGCCTCAAAATTTGTCGCCATCATTTTATTGCTGGCCGTCGGGGTTGCTGTTTACTGGTATCAGGCCGACCCCGCCCACTGGGTCGCCATCACCGTTGCCACCCTGGTAGTGACCTGCCCGTGCGCGCTGTCACTGGCCACGCCGGCCGCCTTCACCGCCGCCAGCGGCCAGCTCGCCAGACTGGGATTACTGCCCACCAGCGCGACTGCGCTGGAAACACTGAGCAGGGCCACCGATTTTGTATTTGATAAAACCGGCACCCTGACGCAGGGCAACATCCGCCTGGTCAAGGCAGTGTCGCTGGATGACAATCCCATCGAACACCATCTGCACATCGCCGCCGCGCTGGAAGCAGGTTCCGAACATCCGGTAGCCAAAAGCCTGATTCACGCTGCCGGCGAAACCACTCAGGCCCGTCCCTCGATCAAAGTCAGCCAGCTCGACAACAAAGCCGGAGCCGGTGTACACGGCGTAATTAAAGGCACGCAGTGGTATCTCGGCAACATCGACTATATTCACCAGATTTGCGCGCAGAGCATTTCATCGGCGCTGCTGGCAGAACATCAGATCAGCGCAATGACCCTGGTGGCGCTGGCCACCGATAAAAAAATAGTCGCTGTCTTCGCTTTCGATGATGAACTCAGGGAAGAGGCGTCGGCGTTAATCAAAAAACTCAAACAGCAAAACAAAACCATCACCCTGATGACCGGTGACAACGAAGCCAACGCACTGCGCATCGCCGCACAGGTCGGCATCGACAATGTTTACGCCAACATGAAACCCGCCGACAAACTCGCCCGGGTGCAGCGCATGCAGCAGCGAGGCGCCATTGTCGCCATGACCGGCGACGGCATCAATGACGCGCCGGTGCTCGCCGGTGCCGATGTCTCCATCGCCATGGGCAGTGGCACCCAGCTTGCCGCCGCCCTCGCCGACTTAATCCTACTTTCCAACCACGTCGAACACCTGTATGCGGGTTATCTTATCTCAAGGCGCACGCTGAAAATTATCCGGCAAAATCTGAGCTGGGCTTTCGGTTACAATCTGCTGGCCATACCCGCTGCCGCCACCGGCCATGTTGACCCCTGGATGGCCGCTATCGGCATGTCCGCCAGCTCCTTAATAGTCGTATTAAATGCCCTGCGCCTAACCCGTTCATAATCAAAGGCCAACAAAACCTATGGAAGCTCTTTACCTTTTAATTCCCCTTGCGCTGCTACTGGTCGCGGTCATTGTCTGGATATTTTTATGGGCGGTAAAATCCGACCAGTTCGAGGACCTCGAAGGCCCCGCGCATCGCATTATTATGGAGGACGATGACAAGGTAAAAGAAAAAACCGATAACGAGCCTTCAGATCACAAATAGTGAATGCCTTTACTGCCAATGCTTCGCTGGTACTGTGCCCGATAGAACCGAGCTGGGTGCCAGAGAATCTGGAAGCATTAATTAAATTTTTGCAGGAAACCGGTCTTGCCGGTGACGCTTTGCATCAAGATGAAAACAGTTTTTCAGTCGGTGAAAACTTTCTCGAGCACATCAGCTTCATGGGCTGCTCACCCAGCATCAAATTCAACAACGACAATGATGATGACAAATTCACCTTTATCCGTTTAACCCTCACCCCGACCATCACCGCATTAACCTGTTCACATAGTTTCGCCCCGCATTGCCCGCACTGTAAAAAGGCGGAAAAAAACTGGCGCGAACATTTAAAAAACCATCGACTGCACTGCAGCCACTGCCAGGAAACGGCAGATGCCTGGCAATACAACTGGCGTAAATCAGCGGGATTCGGGCGTTGCTTTATCGAGATAACCGACATTTACCCGAAGGAAGCCATTCCGCAGCCTTCACTTCTGCTAGCGCTGGAAAACCGCTTTCACATTGCCTGGAAATATTTCTTTTATTACCCCTGACCCGAATGCCGATCAGTTTTCAGCGTGACTTTGAGAGGCAGATGATCGGAGGCGATGCGCGCCAGCGGCGTGTTATGCACGCCCATATTATCCAGCATGGTGCGCGGTTTGACCCAGAACCGATCCAGCGCGAACAACGGCCAACGCGACGGGAAAGTGGCGAAATGAGGCGTCGACTCAAAATGCGCGTGCAGCCAGCGCAGAACCCGCCCCCACAGAAACCACTCATTGAGGTCGCCCATCAGTAGCGAAACATCCGCAGAGGGCGTATCGAACAGCTCCAGCAACTGCTGAACCTGTTCACGCCGTTCCCAGGGACTGAGTCCCAGATGGGTCGCCACCACCTGTTGTCGTTGCCCGTTCCAGTCGAGGGTTGCATCGATAGCCCCGCGCGGCTCCCAACCCGACAGGCTCAGGTCGATCCGGTTCAGCGCCAGCACCGGGAGCCGGGTCAGCAAGGCGTTGCCATAGTCGCGGCTCTGGCGCAGCAAGGTGGGGCCGGCTATAGCTTCAAATCCGGCTTTGTCGGCCAGATAATCGAGCAAATCAACACCATCAACGCTATGGTGTTCGACCTCCTGCAAGGCCACCACGCTGGCATCCATTTCCTGCAATACACGCACAATCCGATCCGGATCGAAATGACCGTCTACGCCAATACCGGCGTGAATGTTGTATGTAGCTAGCGTTATAAGCATAGTGTCTGATTGAGTTCAGGCGGATCCATATAAACCGGATGTTTCAAAAATCATGCACGATCTCGCCGGGGCTTGCTCTGTTGCTTCTTCTGACGCCTCAGTAGCCAGCGACTTAATGCCCAGATACCTATAACAATGACGCTCGCCAGTACCAGTAAGATAAAGAACTGCGTTACATCGGGAGCCTGAATTGCGCTCATCACCTGATCAGAAAAAACAGTGAGCGCGAGCGTTCCGGGAAGCATACCCAATAGTGTTCCCAGTGCAAAATCACGTAAACGTATATGAGAAGCACCCGCGACCAGATTAATCACGCTGAAAGGCGCAACCGGAATAATACGTAGTGTTATGACGGCAAACAGACCCTGCCGTGCCAGACGCCGACTGATCCGACCCACCCAGCGCTGCGACAGATTGCGGACCATATCATGGCCCAGATACTGCCCAATCATATAGGTGACAATGGCGCTCAGCTCGGCGCCCAATAATGCGTATGCAAATCCATAGAAGGCGCCTAAGGTCAGGC
>JAQICG010000062.1 GCA_027858635.1 Gammaproteobacteria bacterium
GCCAAAAAGGGCTATAGCGGCGTCGCCATCTACAGCAAGGTCAAGCCCAAAAAGATCATGGCGGGCATCGGCTGGCACGACATTGATGTGGAAGGGCGCTATCTGGAATTTCAGTACGGCAATCTCAGCATTATTTCACTGTACATGCAGTCAGGCTCCGCCAGTGAAGAACGTCTGGCGGTGAAATACGATTTCATGCAACGCTTCATGCCTTATTTACAGAGCCTGCGCCGCAAGCGACGTGAATTCATTATCTGCGGCGACTGGAATATCGCGCACAAAAACATCGACCTCAAGAACTGGCGAGGCAATCAGAAGAACTCCGGTTTCCTGCCGGAAGAACGCGCCTGGCTGGATACGCTGTTCGATGAAGCCGGTTTTGTCGATGCTTTTCGTGTGGTCAATCAGGAGGAGGAGCAGTACACCTGGTGGTCGAATCGGGGGCAGGCCTGGGCCAACAACACCGGCTGGCGCATCGATTACCAGATCATCACCCCCAAACTCGCACCGCAGGTAACCGGCAGCCATATCTATAAGGACGAACGCTTCTCCGACCACGCGCCGTTAATTATTGATTACGACTTCGAACTGAAATGACCGCTTCCGGCACGCAACACAGAAGCTGGAAAGAGGCGGTTACCACCTACCGTCAGCCGCGCGTGCTGGCGATGCGGTTTCAAGGATTCTCCGCCGGGCTGCCGCTGCTGCTGGTTTTTGGCACGCTCTCCGGCTGGCTGGCGCGTGTGGGCATCGACAAAAGCACCATCGGCCACATCAGCTGGGTAGCCCTGCTCTACGGCCTTAAATTTATCTGGTCTCCGCTGGTCGATCGTGTCCGTATTCCTCTGCTCCACCCTCTGTTGGGGCAACGGCGCAGCTGGATGCTGCTCGCGCAGCTCGGGGTCATTAGCGGCCTGCTGCTGATGGCGAGCAGCGACCCCATGGTCAATCTCACAGCTCTGGTGTACGCGGCCATCCTGGTGGCTTTCGCTTCCGCCACCCAGGATATCGCCATCGACGCCTGGCGCATCGAGGCCATGCCGGTCGAGTTTCAGGGGGCCATGTCGGGCACCTATCAGATGGGTTACCGGCTCGGCATGCTGCTGGCCGGCGGCGGTGCATTCACTCTGGCCTACTACTATTCGTGGTCCTTCGCCTACATTTCACTGGCGCTGTGCATGGTGCTGGGCATTATCACCACGCTGCTCATTCCCGAACCAACACATACGGTTAGCCGGGATACCTGGCAGCAGGAGGAAAAGGTGGTCGCCTTTATGGAGCGCTCCGCGCATCTGCCCGATGCTGTTCGCCATGCTTATAGCTGGTTCATTGGTGCGGTCATCTGCCCGTTCACCGAGTTTTTTATCCGCAACGGTAAATTCGCGCTGCTGATTCTGCTGTTCATCGGCCTGTTCCGACTGACCGACATCACCATGGGCATCATGGCCACTCCTTTTTATGTCGACATGGGTTACACCGATCTGGAAATCGGGCTGGTTACCAAGAGCATCGGTCTGTTCATCACCATTGTCGGCGCGTTGCTGGGCGGCACACTGGTGGTCCGTTACGGGATCATGTCGACCTTGCTGCTGGGGGCCATTCTGGCTGCGGCCACCAATCTGGTTTTCGTCGCGCTGGCCCTGCTACCGCCGGATGTGCTCTACCTCGCCATGGTTATCGGCGCCGACAACCTGAGCGCAGGCATCGCCGGCTCCGCCTTCATCGCCTATCTGTCCGGTCTGACCAATCGCGCCTATACCGCCACGCAATACGCCCTGTTCAGCTCATTAATGCTACTGCCCGCCAAATTCATGGGCGGCTTTTCGGGGGACGTGGTCGAGGGCTTCGGTTATGTCTCGTTTTTCCTGTATACCGCGGCCCTCGGCGTTCCGTCCATCCTGCTGATTCTGTATTTGCGCAACAAGCCCTTTAACGGCACGGCGCACTGAGCTAATGCCGATACCCGCTCCGCCGCTGTCGCTGTACATTCATATCCCCTGGTGTGTAAAAAAATGCCCCTATTGTGATTTCAATTCTCACACCAGCGGCGACATTGATGAAGAGAAATACCTGCATGCTCTGATGGCCGATCTGGATGCCGAACTGGCAACCGATCCGGGCATCGCCACGCAACGCCCCATCCGCACGATTTTTTTCGGCGGCGGCACGCCCAGTCTGTTTTCACCGGATACCATTCACAAAATCAGTGCCGGTGCGCAGCAGCGACTGACTTTTGCCGATGATATTGAAATCACCATGGAAGC
>JAQICG010000325.1 GCA_027858635.1 Gammaproteobacteria bacterium
CTGGGTACCGGGTTCGGATTTGTAATCCAGCGCCAATGCGCCCTCTGTCGTACAGTAGCGCAGGCGCGTGAAAACATTAGTGATATAACGCAGTCTGGAATAACCGCTGAGCTCATTCGACCACGTTGCCGGTTTGTCACCATACATATTGGCAAAGAAATCAACACTTCGCTCACTTTGCAACACCGCCTCAATTTCTTCCGCTAATGATTTTGCCTGGGCAATACTCCAGTGGGGATGAATGCCCGCGTGTACCATACACAGTTGTAAATCATCAGCAACATGCATAAAAGGAAGATGCTGTAACCATTGCAGGAGAGCATCACAATCAGGAGCATGTAATATTTCATCCAGCGTATCCTTGCGACCGGGCTTGTTATGACTGTGAGCAAGAGCCAGTAAATGCAAGTCGTGATTGCCGAGAACAACGATGGCATTGTGTCCGAGCGATCGAACAAAGCGCAGCGTTTCCAGCGATTTGGGGCCGCGATTGACCAGGTCGCCGGTAAACCAGAGGATGTCACGGTCGGATCTGAAGTTTATTTTTGTTAACAGCTGCCTGAGTTCATCAAAGCAGCCCTGAATATCACCAATGGCATAGGTGGCCATCTACTGTCCTGCAAAGTTTATTGAGTTAGTTTTCATCGTTGTTTATCAAGGACTTTTCCAACTTTATCAGCCGGAACCATCCATTCGCAAGCACTGGTTCATCGCTGATTATTTTAAGCGACGGTGAGTGAGCCAGCGTCTCTTCAAAAACCACATCCATGCGAGTTGCAATATGCCGTGACAACAAGTTGATAGCCTTGCGCACCGGTGCGAGCTCACCGGGTTTCAAAAATTTATCGAAAATGTAGAGGCTGCCGCCGGGTTTTAATACACGGGCCGCTTCCTGCAGAGCGAGTACCGGCTGGGGGACCACCGCCAGAATCAGATGCATGAGCACAATATCGAATTGCCCATCATCAAAAGGCAGCTGCTGACTGTCTGCGCAGATCAATTCAATCGGAAAGGCGTGTTTCTGCGCACGTAGCTGCGCAATTTTCAGCATAGCCGGTGTGATGTCGGAGCCGGTATAGCGGGCATTGTGTGGAAGATGAGGAATATCCAGACCACTACCTATACCATATATCAGTATATTTTTATCAGCGCAATCAGTGATTCTGCCGATGCTGTTAGTACGCGCTGTATTCAGTGGGCCGGCAACAAAGAAATCATACAAAGGCGCGAGCAGCGTATAGCTATGCTTGAGTGCCATTATGCTGGATTAGTGCAGTGTATTAGGTACGGAAAGAGTGAAGCCGGGAATATCCGCTTCAAACTTTTCACCGGAATCAGTCACCATCTGATAGCTGCCGCGCATCGTACCGACCGGCGTATGCATAAAAGTACCCGAGGTATAACTAAAGTCTTCGCCGGGTGCGAGCACAGGTTGCTTACCAATGACGCCTTCGCCGCGAACCTCCTGAATCTGACCGTCGCCATCGGTGATCACCCAATGTCGGGTGAGCAGGCGCGCCGGCTCTTCCCCTTCATTTCGTATAGTTACTGTGTATGAAAACACATAATGATCATTGGACGGATCAGATTGCTCCGCGAGATAAGCTGGCGAAACTTCTATATTTATTTTGTTGGTATTGTCAGTCATATGTTTGTAAGTATAACAAGGTGATGGAGGTCATGCAGGGCAAGCTGATGAAAGGCATACATATAGAGTATGTCCAGCGATCACGCTGCCCGAAGACGCTCAGATTGTATGGGTATGCAGGCGCAAGAAATCATCCACGGCCAGTTCTTCCGATCGCTGACCGGGGTCGATGCCCGCAGCCGATAACTGTTCAGAAGTGCACAGCCCCTTTAGATTATTTTTGATGGTTTTTCTTCTTTGCGAGAAAGCCATTCGAATCAGATCCTCATAGGCTTTGTGGTCTTTAATCGCCTTGCTGAAAGTGTCGTCAGGCACCAGACGCAAAATGGCGGATTCCACTTTAGGCTGAGGACTAAAGGCGTTAGCCGGAACGATAAACAGCGGCGTCACCTTGAAATAGGTCTGGATCATCACCGAGAGTCGTCCATAAATACGACTTCCCGGCGGCGCTGCAATACGTTCCACAACTTCTTTCTGCAACATGAAATGCATGTCTTGCACATCATGCCGGTTCTTCAGTAAAAGAAATAAAACCGGAGTTGAAATGTTGTAAGGCAGGTTGCCAACAATGCGCAATTTGTTTTGTGTAGGGGTGCCCATTCTGAAATCGTTAAAATTAAATTTCAGCACATCCATTTCATGAACGATGAGTGTGCCGTCATTTCTACAATTGAACAGCAGCTTGGGAATGACATCTCTATCCAGCTCGATAACATGCAGCTCTTCGGTGCGCTGTAATAACGGCAGAGTGATGGCACCGAGGCCGGGTCCGATTTCTATAATGGTATCACCGACTTGGGGTTTAATGCTGTCAACAATGCGCTGAATGATATTATCGTCGACCAGGAAATTCTGTCCGAAGCGTTTTTTTGCATGATGTTGCATATCAGTTAATGACGACCGGAATTCCAGCGCTGAAGGTTTGTAGTGCCATAGTCAGTGCGATATTCGCATCTATGCTGACCGACTCAGCGGGAGTGAGCAGCAGACGGGGGCTTGAATTACTCACTGCTTAGCGGTGCCGGATTGATGTACTCAACATAAGCTTCATCACGAATTCTGCGCAACCAGAGATTAAGCTCTTCATCGTATTTTCTTTTGTGAATAACCTTGCTGGCCTGGGCCTTAAGGTTTTCCTGAGTCTTGTCCTGATCGCGCCGGTCCAGAACCTGCAATATATGCCAGCCAAACTGACTACGGAATGGATTGGAGATCTCCTGCTCCTTCAGGTTATCCATGACATCCTCAAACTCGGTGACAAAGGTGCCGGGATCAGCCCAGCCAAGATCACCGCCTTTTATTTTTGAGCCGGGGTCTTCAGAATACTCATTGGCCAGCGTAGCAAAATCTTCGCCCTGTTGTATGCGATTTTTAAGTTGAGTCAGTAAGGCGCGCGCTTCATCATCGCTGGTCTCATTGCTGGTGCGAATAAGAATGTGGCGAGCCAGCGTCTGCGTAATCATATCGGTATTGCTGGAACGGTCCAGCAGCTTTAAAAGGTGAAAGCCGCTGGCACTGTGAACCGGCTCCGAGGTTTCGCCTTTTTCAAGTTGCTTGATGGCGGCAACAAAAGATTCGGGCAATTCACTGGCGGTTCGCCAGCCGAGGTCGCCGCCTTTGAGCGCATTGCGGCCATCGGACTGATGGATGGCGAGCGTATTAAAGTCAGCGCCATTTTTAATTTCCGTCAGAAGCTGCTGAGCTTTTTCGCTGGCCTTGCTGATAGCATCCGGGCTCGCTGATTCCGGGGTGGCGATAAGCAGATGCTGAATCAGATATTTTTCATGCTCATCGTTTTTATTGAGATTGGTCTCGATAAAACGCTGCGTCTCCTGTTCTGAAATACTCACCTTGCTGGCAACCAGACGTTGCTGTAGCTGCTTGATAATCAGCTCCTCGCGGGTCTGTTCACGAAAGCGGGAAAACTTAATGCCGTCTGCTTCCAGAGTGGATCTGAGTTGATCGATGCTCATGTCATTGGACTGGGCGATTTGTTCAATCATCCGGTTCAGGCTGATGTCGTCGATGGTAATGCCCATCTTCTCGGCCATCTGTAATTGAATACGTGTATTGATCATCCGTTCCAGCACCTGCTTGGTGAGAGCGCTGATCTGCGAGCTATCATTTCTATCGAGTTTGAGCTGAACAATAAAGTCGGAAACACGATCATTCAACTCGTTTTGCGTAATCACATCGTCATTGACAACCGCCACGATCTTATCCAGCGCCTGTCTAGCTATGACATTTTGCGCGGCCAGTGTCAGGCATAGAAATACTGCAATCGCAGTGAAATTAATTTTAACTAAAGTGAATGGCTTCATTCATAATCCTCTTTGTAACCGAGTATGGCCTGCTCAAGTGTATTGTCGACTTTGTTGCCGGAAACGCTGCCCAGACCTTTGAGCACCAGCTGTACCATGATGGCGTTGTCATATTCTTCGGCAGCGTTATTGTATATTAAACGTCTTTGCCCCATCAGCTGTATTGTCCAGCAGCAGCTGTCATAACTAAATCCTGCAATGGAGTCGATACTGCGGTCGCTTTTGAGTGAATAATTCCACCGTCCGAAAGCCGAAAAATCATTGCTGATGGGCAGCTTGAATGACAAATCGGTCTGTCTTATTTCGGCACCAATGCTGCGATCGTTGCGCAGTCCGAAATTGAAAATGTGTTCTGCATCTGATTGATAATGAGCCAGAAAGTTTCCACGCTGACTGTAATTATTGTCTGTATCCCATTGTGTGCCGGCGCTCAGGTTCCAGTCTTTTATGGTGACAGCGAGCTCAGCCATAAGGTCGGAAGTGCTGTCAGTTTCGAGCGTATTAGTGAGCGAGACTTTGCGGTTTTCAAAATACTGGATTTGACCGATACTGGCGCGGAAATATTCCTTGCCGGTATCAGTGCTGATGAGTCTGCTGCTGAGAGCGAGCGTCAGCTGATTGGCGTCGCCGATGCGGTCGCCGCCATCAAAACGATTATCACGGAACAGCAGGGTGGTGCTGAAAATGCTCGCCCGGGTATCAAAAACAGGCAGCTGGCTTTGATCCCGATATGGCACGTTTAAATAATAAATTCGGGGTTCCAATGTCTGCACAAGTCCGTTATCAAGTTCACGTTCAAAGAACAGCCCGGTATCCAGACTGGTCATGGAAAGGTTCCTGTCTTCGATGTCCTGTGCTACACCGCTGCCGTCCTCGACCTCGTATTGGGTATGGCTGAACTTGACCGCAGGCTCAATAAACCAGAACGAACCTTCAGACAACCAGCGCAGCCCGGGTTTGAGCTGGAGGCGGGAGCCGGTGACGACACTGTCCTCCTCATGATCAAAATTCACCCATTCACTGTCCAGGGTAAATGCCAGTCCGGTTTTGCCGATGGGTTTATCACCTTGCAGCGAAAGTTGTGGCAGGCGGCGATAAGGCCGGTCGACCGTAAGAATGCTG
>JAQICG010000107.1 GCA_027858635.1 Gammaproteobacteria bacterium
CAGCAGTACCACGCAGGTATGACTGCCGATATACCCTGCCCCGCCGGTAATGAATTCTTTCATTGTCTAGTTGCTCCTGCCGGACACATCATCAAACCTCACAATATCCGGATAATTACCAATTTGTACTTCTATCAACTCCAATGGAATTTTGCCGATATTTTTTAGGCGGTGTTTTATGCCAAAAGACATTCACCTTGAATGCCTTAAATAAAAGAACATCTATATGTTTCTGTCCTTAGATAAAAAACTCAAGCATGAACAACATTATTGTGCTGCCCACGATACACGCCCCTGGTATCTATAATCAATTTTGAGTTTTCAAGAATCATCGGGTAATCAAAATCATCATGGTTAGTCGCCACGACTATGCAAACATCCGATTGTATATTTTCTTGATTTAGCTCTATAGATATCAGATCAAAACTGTAACGGCGCATTTTGGGAAAAACCGGCACATACGGATCTGAGTAGTCAATTAGCGCACCGTGCGCCTGTAACTGTTCCATAATTTCTACCGAGGGTGATTCGCGCATGTCATCAACATTCTTTTTATAGGCAATGCCGAGCACAAGTATGCGGCTGCCGTTGATCGATTTTTTGTGTTCATTCAACCCCTGCGTAATCTTGCCAACCACATATTCAGGCATTGAGCTGTTGACTTCACCGGCAAGCTCGATGAATCGGGTATTGACACCGTACTCGCGTGCTTTCCAGGTAAGGTAAAAAGGGTCGATGGGGATGCAGTGACCACCGAGACCGGGGCCTGGATAGTAGGGAACAAAGCCAAAGGGTTTGGTTGCTGCTGCATCTATGACTTCGTAAATGTCGATGCCCATTTTGTCAGCGACAATCTTCATTTCGTTGACCAGGCCGATGTTGACGGCGCGATGTATATTCTCCAGCAGTTTTGTCATTTCCGCTGCACGTGTTGAGCTCACTGAAACGACTGTATCGATAACCTGTCCATAAAGCGCCATACCCACTTTCTGGCAGGCTTCGGTATCACCGCCGCAGACCTTGGGTGTTGTTTGGGTTGTGAAATCTATTCTGCCGGGATCTTCTCGTTCCGGTGAATAAACTAGAAATGCATCCGTACCGACTTTTAAGCCCATGCTTTCTATGCGTGGCTTGAGTTCTTCGTCTGTTGTGCCCGGATAGGTTGTGCTTTCCAGTGATACCACCTGCCCTTTGCGCAGATAGGGTAGCAGGGAGTCCATCGTATCCAGTACGAAACTGAGATCGGGTTCTCTATGTTGATCCAGAGGCGTTGGCACGCAGAGTATCAGCGCATCCATTTCGGTAGCTCGCGAGAAATCAATAGTGGCCTCGAAGCCTTTGTCGGTTAAATTTTTTATTTCCGAATCTGGAATATGCTTGATGTAGGTTTTACCCTGTGACAAGTTATCGATCTTGGCTTGATCAATATCAAAACCAACCACCTTATAACCGTTATTGGCATAACTGATTGACAACGGTATTCCCACATAACCCAAACCGACGATGCCAATTAGTGCCGTTTTTTTATCCAGTTTTTCTATCAATTCCTGTTTCATTTTTACTTTTAACCCTGGTTTTTATTTTTGGCTACGTCCATAGACATCATCAAAGCGCACAATATCGTCTTCGCCCAGATAGCTGCCGGTTTGTACTTCGATCAGTTCCAGTGGGATTTTGCCGATGTTTTCCAGGCGATGTTTTACGCCTAGCGGGATATAGGTTGATTCGTTTTCGGAAAGAATAAATTCTTCATCACCCTTGGTGACTTTGGCGGTGCCGTTGACGATGACCCATTGTTCGGCGCGGTGATGATGCAGCTGCAATGACAATACGGCACCGGGATTTACGCTAATACGCTTTGCCTGGAAGCGCTCGGATTTGTCGATGCCCTGATAACAGCCCCAGGGTCGGCAGACGTTTTTATGCAGCAGCACTTCCTCGCGGCCATCGTTATGCAATTTTTCCACGATGTTTTTTATGTCCTGGACTTTTTCGCGGTGCGCGACCAGCAGGGCGTCGGCGGTTTCGACGATGATTAAGTCATCGACACCCAGGGCTACGATTAACCGTGATTCGGCGCGGATATAGCAGTTGTTCGAGGCTTCGGATTCGACGTCACCGATAAGGGTGTTGTTCATTGAATCGCCTTCGCCGATGTCCTGTAATGATGCCCATGAACCGACATCGCTCCAGCCGATATCGACCGGTATGACGACGGCGTTATCGACCTTTTCCATGATGGCGTAATCGATGGAATCGCTCGGGCATTTATCAAAGGAGGCTTCATCAACGCGCAGAAAATCCATGTCTTTCGTTGCCTTGTTGCAGGCGTTGCGACAGGCTTCGTATATTTCGGGCGCCAGTCGTTCCAGTGCTTGCAGATAGGTGGAGGCCTTGAACATGAACATGCCGCTGTTCCAGTAGTAGCCGCCCTGCTCTATGTATTTTTCGGCGGTGGCTGTATCGGGTTTTTCGACAAAGCCTGCAACTGAATAGCAGTTATCGCCGATGGAATCGCCGGCCTTGATGTAGCCGTAGCCGGTTTCCGGCTTGTTCGGCACGATGCCAAAAGTGACCAGATTACCGGCTTCGCTTTGCTGCTGTCCGAGTTTCACCGCAGCGAGAAAACCCGCTACATCGCGGATGTCGTGATCGGCGGGCAGTATCAGCAATATAGGGTCGTGATCATCGACCATGGCGTTAAATGCGGCCAGGGCGATAGCAGGGGCGGTGTTGCGGCCAACCGGCTCCAGGATAATGTCCACGCTTTTCATTTCAGACTGCCTGACCTGCTCGGCCACCATAAAGCGGTAGCTTTCGTTGCAGATGACGATGGCGTGGTTTATTTCAGCCGCGTTCTGGAAGC
>JAQICG010000345.1 GCA_027858635.1 Gammaproteobacteria bacterium
CCGCAAAAGTGATCGACTGACCAATCAGCGTTAAATTAATATTCATACGCTAGTACCGTGTCATCCGCCTTTTTATGCAACTGCAAAGATTACGTAGAACGCTACACCTACCGCAATCATAGGCACCGCGTCAGTCAGGCCCATCATTAAAAAGAACTGGCCACGCAGCAAGGGTATTAGTTCAGGCTGACGCGCCGCACCTTCCAGAAAACGTCCACCCAACACACCAATACCGATAGCCGCACCAAGTGCACCCAGGCCCATCATAATGGCACCTGCGATATACAACATTGCAGTTACTTCAGTCATTGCTTTCTCCTAATAAAATTAAATTCGATTATATTTTAAATTTGCTAATGATCTTCGCTGGTCTGGTAGGCCAGATCCATGTACACGATAGTCAGGATCATGAAAATGTAGGCCTGCAACGTAATAATCAGAATATGGAAAATAGCCCAGCCTAATTGCAGGAAGCCACCAAAAATGCCGACTGCTATACCGCCGCCGTACATCAGCGCGATCAGAATAAAAATCATTTCCCCGGCGAACATGTTGCCGTAAAGCCGCAATGACAGGGACAAAGGCCTAGCCAGCAGGGCGACAAACTCCAGAACAAAGTTTATCGGCATCAGAATCACCTTTATCACGATATTTTTCGATTCAAAGGGATGCATGGTCAACTCTTTGGCGAATCCCAGCCCGCCTTTCATTTTGACGCTATAGTACAACGTCACTACAAACACCGCCAACGCCATACCGAAAGTTGCATTCGGATCGGTCGACGGCACCACTCTAAAGTAGACATCATGCGGCTCCATGCCGAACACCGTACTGCCGATCCAGCCGGCGAACATTGGTAGCCAGTCAACCGGTATCAAATCCATGAAGTTGATCAGAAATACCCAGACAAAGATGGTGAGCGCCATCGGGGCGATAAAGGGGTTGCGACCGTTGTACGCGCCTTTCACCGTGGAATCGACAAACTCGACGACCATTTCAACAAAATTCTGCATGCCGCCCGGGATACCGGCGGTCGCGGTTTTGGCTACTTTTCTGAAGAGAAACAGGAATAACGCACCCAGAAAGATCGACCAGAACATGGTGTCCACGTGAATGGCCATAAAACCCATTTCTTTGGCAACTTCCGCACTTTTAGCAAGCCCCCACTGGCCAGCCTGGGCATGGCCTTCCGGGAACTGACCATAAGTCATGTTCTGTAAATGATGCTGTATGTATTGCGCAGCAGATTGGGCTTCACCCGACATCGATAGCTCTCTTTAGTTTCCACGCCGTCTTTTGGGTTGCTTTAAAGCATCCACAAACACCGGCGTTATATATACAACAAAATACACAGCCAGCAAGGCTGCACCATTAACAGGCTTAATGATTACAAATACGGCGATAAACATCGCGCCTGTGATAACTAATTTGTTAATTTCCGCCAGGTAGAAGGTTCGTAATTCTACTGCCGGCTGATTCGTTTTTCTGCCGGCAAACACCTTCAGCGCAAACCATGTCGTCGTTACCATGGCAATTATCCCGCCGATCAATGCCGAATAGGCCGCAGGCAAACTCACCAACAACAACAGCACCGCCGCCACCGCTGTCAATATCAGCTGCGGAACAACATAACCTATCACTCGATTTAATAACTGTTTCTGCAAGCGATACGCCTCTTTTACCTGATGTCCGCGATCGCCGATGAAGTTATCCGGTACGCTGCGCGCAAAATAAAAAGCACGGGCAACTGAGCGCGCAAATTCTATAGATTGTGATCAATCAAGTCAAGATAACCATTCTCTAATAAAGCCTGAAAATTATTCAGAAAGCCATCGTCAGCAGCAGGGCAAAACCCCCGTCCTTGCTCGGTTTATTTGATTTTTCTCAGAATACCGTCCAGCTCATCCAGGCTGTTGTAGCCGATCTCAATAGTGCCTTTGCCATTCGGCTTCTGCCTGATATGCACCGCCGCACCCAGTCGCTCGGAAAGGTCGGTTTCGAGCAGGCCGATATCGGGGTCTTTTTTCACGCTCGCGGGCTTGGCCGGCGGGTTCAGGGTCCGGCGCACCAGACTTTCGGTCTCGCGCACCGACAACCCCTTTTTCGCCACCTGGCGCGCCAGCGTGCTCTGGGAATTGCCGCTGATACCTAATAGCGCGCGCGCATGACCCATTTCTATGGCGCGTCGATTCAACAGCTCTTTTACATCGGCGTTCAAATCCTGCAAGCGCAACAGGTTGCTCACTGACGCCCTGGAACGGCCAACGCTTTCGGCCACCTGTTGATGGGTCATTTCAAATTCGTTCATCAGCCGCTGCAGCGCGGTCGACTCTTCCAAAGGATTCAGATTCTCGCGCTGGATGTTTTCGATCAACGAAACCGCCGCGGCGGTCTGGTCGTCAAAATGCTTGATCACCGCAGGGATCTTGCCCAGTCCGGCCAGCTGCGAAGCACGCCAGCGGCGCTCACCGGCCACGATTTCATAACGCCCGCCAGCGGCTTCGCGCAGCACGATGGGCTGCACCACCCCCTGGGTGCTAATGGAATCGGCCAGCTCCTGCAGCGTCTCCTCATCAAAATGCGTCCGTGGCTGCCAGGGGCCGCGCTGAATCAGATCGACATCCACCTCTCTCAGCTCATCCTCGCGTTGCGGCGTGGTCATCGCTTCCACCGTCTCACTACCGCTTAGCAGCGAATTCAATCCTCGACCCAATCCTCTTTTCTTTGTTGCCATAATCTCTTTGTTTTCTATATGTAAGCGTTTATTCCGGACTATTTTATGAGACCGCTCTGTCCTGTGGTTCCGCGCTCTTGCGGCGCAGCATTTCGCCCGCCAGCGCCAGATAGGCCAGCGCACCGGTGGAAGTTTTTTCGTAGAGCAGGGCGGGCAGGCCGTAACTGGGCGCCTCCGCCAGACGCACATTGCGAGGCACAACGGTGCGATAAACCTTCTCGCCAAAATGCTCCAGCAGCTGCTCGGAGACGTCCTTGGCCAGGGTGTTGCGCGGATCAAACATGGTGCGCAACAGCCCTTCCACCTGCAAATGCGGATTCACCGAAGCGCGCACCTGATTGATGGTATCCATCAGTGCGGTCAGCCCTTCCAACGCGTAATACTCGCACTGCATGGGAATAATCACCCCGTCCGATGCTACCAGCGCATTCAGGGTCAGCATATTCAGCGCTGGCGGGCAGTCGATCAGCACATAGTCATAATCATTCTTGATCGAGGCAATGGCGTCCTTCAGGCGATTTTCCGCATTGTTGCTACGCATCAGCTCAACTTCGGCAGCGGTGAGGTCGGCATTGGAGGGCAACAGATCGATGCCGATTTTCTCCAGATGCAGCACACAGCTGTGCGCATCCAGGCCCGAGAGCAGAACGTCGCAGAAGGTCTGCTCCAGCGCATGCTTGTCCACACCCACGCCCATGGTGGCGTTGCCCTGCGGATCGAGATCGATGAGCAGAACCTTGCGCCGGGTTGCCGCCAGCGATGCCGCCAGATTAACGCTGGTCGTAGTCTTGCCGACGCCGCCCTTCTGATTTGCCAGTGATAGTACTTGCACCATAATTTAAGCCATAGAGCTAAGTTGCTCTTATAATTTCCAGCAGATGCCTTTGTGCATCCAGTCCATATACATTTAATAAGTGGGTCTGCTTCAAACAGTAACCCGGCTCATCAATGCCTTCATCCCGCTTACCCTGCATCACCAGAATCCGCGTTCCCGGCTGCTGCAAATGCGCCGTGGAGGCCAGAATAATCCGAGTATCCGCATAGGCGCGAGCAATAACAGCGTCAAAGTATAGCTCAGGCCGGTAATCTTCGACACGCTGATTCACGATTTGAACATTATCCAGCTGCAAAACCATTCTGGCCTGATTGAGAAACCGCGTTTTTTTGCCATTGCTGTCGATCAGCACAAACTCAACCTGCGGGCAGGCGAGCGCGAGCGGAATTCCCGGCAGACCGGCACCGCTGCCCACATCCGCGACCCGGCCCGCGCCGACAAAAGGCAGCACGGCCATGCTGTCGAGCAGATGTTTGCTGACCATTTCTGCCGGATCGCGCACCGCGGTCAAATTAAAGGCCTTGTTCCACGTAACCATCAATTCCAGATAGTCGATCAGGCGGGGCGGCACCGAAGCGGGCAGATCCAGCCCCATTTTTTCGAGGCCGGTTTCGAGCTGATGCAGTAGTTGAGTGTTCACAGAGCGGGGCGCTTATTGCGCCTTATTCTTCTTAAGGTGCACCATCAGCAGTGAAATCGCCGCTGGCGTCATGCCTGGTATGCGCCCCGCCTGGCCGATGGTCTCCGGACGCTGCTCGCTCAGCTTCAGGCAGATCTCATTCGACAGGCCGCGCACCGCGCTGTAATCAAGCACCAGCGGAAGCCGGGTTTTCTCGTGTTTCAGGGTTTTATCGACCTCCGACTGCTGGCGCGTGAGATAACCTTCGTACTTAGCCTGAATTTCCACCTGTTCGATGATTTTATCTGCCTGTTCGCAGAAGATATCGTCATTGATCTCTGCGTGACCGATCGCCGCCACCAGGCTGGCGTAATTGATCTCGGGGCGACGCAACAGATCCGCCGCCTTGTTTTGACTGCTGTTTGGGTTGCCGGTGAGGTTCGCAATCTCGACCCCTTCCGCAGAATCATGCTGTATCACTTTCGCAGACATTCGCTGTTTTTCGGCCTCAATCGCTTCCCGTTTGCTACAGAAGAGACGCCAATAGTCATCATCAATCAGCCCCATCTCATGCGCCACCGGCGTCAGGCGCAGGTCGGCGTTATCTTCGCGCAGAATCAACCGGTATTCGGCGCGGCTGGTAAACATGCGATAGGGCTCCAGAGTGCCGCAGGTAATCAGGTCATCCACCAGCACGCCGATATAAGCCTCATCGCGGCGCGGAGTCCAGGGGGCTTTTTCCTGCACCTGGCGCGCGGCATTGATGGCGGCGAGCAGACCCTGCGCGGCGGCCTCTTCATAGCCGGTGGTGCCATTAATCTGGCCGGCGAAAAACAGGCCGTTGATGAACTTGGTTTCCAGCGTGGCCCTCAGGTCGCGCGGATCAAAATAGTCATATTCAATGGCGTAGCCGGGGCGGGTGATGTGGGCGTTTTCAAAGCCCTTGATCGAACGCACCAGCGCCATCTGCATATCAAAGGGCAGGCTGGTGGAGATGCCGTTGGGGTAGATCTCGTTGGTGGTCAGCCCTTCCGGCTCGATGAAAATCTGATGCGAATCCTTGTCGGCAAAACGCACCACCTTATCTTCGATTGAAGGGCAGTAGCGCGGGCCGATACCTTCTATCGTACCGCTGTACATGGGCGAACGGTCCAGCCCTTCGCGGATAATATCGTGGGTCTGCGCATTGGTATGGGTAATGTGGCAGCTCACCTGCCGGGGGTGATCCTGCGCTTTACCGGTGAGCGAAAATACCGGCACCGGATCATCACCCGGCTGCGCCGCCAGCTGTGAATAATTGATGCTGCGGCCATCAATGCGCGGCGGGGTGCCGGTTTTCAGGCGACTGACGCGAAAAGGCAGATCACGCAGGCGCTCTGACAGCGCAATCGAGGGCGGGTCGCCAGCCCGGCCGCCCGAATAGTTGGATTCGCCGATGTGAATTTTGCCGCCGAGGAAGGTGCCCACGGTCAGCACCACCGCTTTGGCGCTGAATTTGAGCCCCATCTGGGTGATCACACCGGTGACCTGTTCCGCGCCGGCCACGTTTTCCACGATCAGATCGTCTACCGCCTGCTGGAAGATGGAAAGATTGGGCTGGTTTTCCAGCGCTTCGCGCACCGCCGCCTTATACAGTACGCGATCGGCCTGCGCGCGCGTGGCCCGCACCGCCGGGCCCTTGCGGCTGTTGAGCACGCGAAACTGAATGCCGCCTTTGTCCGCGGCGCGGGCCATGATGCCGCCCATGGCGTCGATCTCTTTCACCAGATGCCCCTTGCCGATGCCGCCGATCGCCGGGTTACAGCTCATCTGTCCCAGTGTCTCGATGTTGTGTGTCAGCAACAGCGTTTTTACGCCCATGCGCGCCGCCGCCAGCGCGGCCTCGGTGCCGGCATGGCCGCCACCGATCACTATTACATCAAAGGATTATGTATATAACATGATTACTATTTTTCGACTGCCTGAATTTCGCGGGAACCGCACATTATAAAACAATTATGCCGCCCAAACGAACAGCTCATCTTAATCCTGATTAAAGACGGTGATTTAGTGGCTGTTTATCTTGATGCTGATCCCTTAAACTTTCATCCGCAGTTATTATCCGGTCAACTTTGAATATTAGTGGTTAATAACTTATTTATATGGCCTACAATTTTTCTGATTGGCCTTTTGAGGCCATTTTCGGCTAAATAGGCTCCTAGCAGCCTGTCTGACCTGAAGAATCGAAGCGAAAATTCGGCTGAGCGAGGACAGATTTTGACGATTTTGCAGGGCAATAGTCATTCTATTGCCCAAAAAAGCGACGAAATATGGACCGGCCAGGCGGATTTGCAGCCGATTTCATTCAAGTCAGACAGGCTGCTTGAAGTCTGCCGGGTTTAGGGGGATTGAAGCGAGGGAGCGGGAGAGTGAGCACACTATTCCCGATTTTGAGGCGCATAGTTTATTCTACGCAACGAAAAATCGGGGAGGTTTGGGCCGCTCTCCCACTTCCGCAGCCAATTCATCCTGAATCCGACGGGCTCCTAAACTTTATACAACAGGTAATTTAATGTCTGCACCCGTGCACAATCCTTTTTCAACCACCGTAGACGAAAACAGTCTGATCGAGGTTAAAAATACCACCTGCTATATGTGTGCCTGCCGCTGCGGCATACGCGTCACCGTGCGCAATGGTGAAGTTCGTTATATTGAGGGCAACCCCGAACACCCGCTCAACAAGGGCGTGATCTGTGCCAAGGGCGCCTCCGGCATTATGAAGCAATATTCGCCGGGTCGGCTAACCAAACCGCTGATGCGCAAGCCCGGCAGCGATCGCGGTGACAACGAATTCGAAG
>JAQICG010000260.1 GCA_027858635.1 Gammaproteobacteria bacterium
TTGAAAATCTCAGATTCAGGATCCGGCGATCAGCCTACTCAACGGGGAAAATGGAAGGATGTTCTTGTTACTTATGACTGAATAACCTAGTGTAGTGTCCTAATTAAAAGAGAAAAGGGGTCACCGTAATTTATTTTGAGGCTGTAAACTTTTCTGTGTAACTGTCTATCATTAAGTCCATAACTGGACAGGATAGAGAGACTATGAAAAAAGCAGACCTACTCGCAATAGCCCAAGAGGCCGCCAAAAACATTAAAACTGAGCATGATTTAAATGAGCTCACGCAAATGCTAACTAAAATCACCATTGAGACAGCGCTGAATGCCGAACTTGATGATCATCTAGGTTACGACAAACATGAGGTATCCCTCTCTGATAACAGCCGCAATGGCTATACCAGCAAGACTATTCAGACAGAAAATGGCCAATTTGAAATCAATACACCGCGTGATAGAAACGGCGATTTTGAACCTCAGCTGATCAAAAAGAATCAGCGCCGCCTACCTTCAGTGGCAGAAAAAGTCATCCATTTTTATACGCATGGCTCAACCGTACGGGAAATATCCGACATTTTTCAAGACCTATATGGCGCCGATGTATCACCCGGACTTATCTCAAAAATCACTGATGCCGTTATGGAGCAAGTCATTGAATGGCAATCTCGACCGCTTGATCCGGTTTATTCTATCGTTTATTTAGATTGTATCGTGCTGAAAATCCGACAGGATAAGCGTGTGATCAATAAGTCAGTTTACCTGGCACTGGGCGTTAATCTGGAAGGGCACAAAGAATTATTAGGCATGTGGCTCTCTGAAAACGAAGGCTCCAAGTTTTGGTTAGGCGTGCTGACGGAGCTGCAAAATCGTGGCGTTAAAGATATATTAATTGCCTGCGTAGATGGCCTTAAAGGCTTCCCTGATGCGATTAACGCCGTCTTCCCGGAGACACACGTTCAGCTGTGCATCGTTCACATGGTGCGCAACTCAATGAAGTTTGTTCCCTGGAAAGATTACAAAGCCATCTCTGCAGACTTAAAGAAAATATACCAGTCTGCTACGGAAGAAGAAGCCCTGTTATCACTGGATCAATTTGCGCAGCAGTGGGATGATAAATATCCACAGATCAGCAAATCCTGGCGTGCTCACTGGCAAAACCTAAACACCTTGTTCAACTACCCGCAGGACATAAGGAAAGCCATTTACACGACCAATGCGATCGAATCATTGAACAGCGTTATTCGAAAAGCCACGAAAAAACGGAAGCTCTTTCCAACCGATGACTCAGCTAAAAAAGTGATATATTTAGCGACTCAGCAAGCCGCCAAAAAATGGACTATGCCCATTAGAAATTGGAAGCCGGCACTGAATCGGTTTATTATCGAGTTCGAAGATCGTATAACTGATTATATTTAACAAGGACAGTTACACAGAATTATTTACACCCTCGCAGGGTGTTGTGGGGGCTGGAGGGTAGAAACCTCTGGCTACCCGATTTATGCTCTAGTAGTTGAATTAGCAAGCGACTTTTACGCATATGTTGCCATCTTTATCTTTTATTATCTCGATATTATTATTTTCTAAAACTGGTTGTTGACTTGGTGTTGGTGCTTTTTCAGTTTTAGATTTGTAGTATGCATCAACTCTGATTATGTAATGTTTGCAACCGCCAATATTGCCACTGTACTCCCAACTTTTTAATGTGCCCGCTGAGTTAGCTATTAGCTTAATTAAACGTAAGCGTCTAGCCAACCCCACCTAATAATATTCACACAACTATGTTAATGCCACATTCCATGGCAATAGGTGGTCAATATCTTCAGGCTTATTAGGCAACTGTTCAAGCAGGTGTTTCAAATAATTAAACGGGATCAGACCATTGGCTTTTGCAGTTTCAATAAGACTGTATAAAACCGCACTGGCCTCTGCGCCATTTTTTGTATTAGAGAACATCCAGTTTTTACGTCCAATGACAAATGGTTTGATCGCACGTTCAGCTCGGTTGTTATCAATGTTTATATGGCCGCTTTCTATAAAGCGGTTAAGCTTGAGCCACTGTCTGATGCTATAGCCAATCGCTTTACCTATGGCGGATTTTGGCGGCACATGCAGGGCTGATTTATCCAGCCAGATTTTAAATTGGTCAAGCAACGGCTTGCTCTGTGCTTCTCGAATATGCTGTTTTTCTTCTGCGGTTTTATTTTTGATGTCTTGTTCTATACGGCACAGTTTCTGGATGTGATTGATCGCCCAATCTGCTTTGCCCGTTTTGCCTTTCACCTGAACGGTCTGAGCCTCAATAAATTTTCGACGTGCATGCGCCCAACAGCCTGCCAATGTGGCATTAGTTTGTTCATAACCCGCATAGCCATCGACCTGCAAGTAGCCATTAAAACCTTGCAGATAATCGTTGGCACAGCGCCCCGCTCGACTGTTTTGATAATCGTAAAGCACACTATTCGGCGGTTTGTTTTTGTCTTCTATGTTATTTGCATCAGGTGAATCCGTGCCGGTGCAATAAACCCACATGTAACAGGTCTGTTTATCTTCATTAATAACTTTTAGCGGCGTTTCGTCACCATGAATAACGGGTTGCTTTAATTGAAGGGTATGCAGCCGATTATAAATAGGCATCAGTAACGGTGTGATGCAAAGCATCCAGCTGCTCATGGTTTTTCGGCTTAACTCAATACCGTATTGTTTAAATAGACTTTCCTGACGATACAAAGGTAATGCATACTGATATTTGCTGGTGATAATCTGACTTAACAAGGATGCGGTGGCGAAGCTTTTTGGTATGGGTGATGCGGGCACAGGTGCAATTTTAATCTGGACGGTTGTACCTTGCTGCTCACACGACCGGCAGCTGTATTTAGGACGGATATGCTCGATGACTTTAATCTGTGCCGGAATAAAATCCAGCTGCTCACAGCTGTCTTCACCTATTTTATGTAACTCATGGCCGCAGCAATCACAGATTTTATCCTTCTCTTCAATATCATGAACCATTATTTCACGAGGCAAATCCTTCGGTAAGGCTGTGCGCGTGGGTTTACGACGGGTGCAGCTAACTGTTTCTTCTTCTGTGGAATCGGCAATTGATACATCATCGGCTATCTGTTCGGCTTCATTGAATAGTGCAAGATGCGTTGCTCTGGCAATAGTGGCGCATTATCTGCGGTAATTTCCTTGTACTTTGGCAAGCGAGAACTAAATTCCCGCAGCAGTTCATCATATATACGATCTTTTTCTACATTACTCCCACGTGCAGCATCAAGCTCAGTGAGGTTCCTTATCGCCTGTTGCACATAGGGGTGGTCCTGCGTGTAGTTCTGTTTCAGCAGAGTCAGTACCTGTTCAAATTGCAAACGTGCATCATCAAATCTTCGCTGAATCATAAACAACCGGCCAAGTGAATTCTGACCAGTTGCTTGCCTGAGAGGATCGACAGGTGAATCACCCCAGATAGATATTGCCTCCTTATAAAGTGCTTCGGCTTCTTCCAGGCGCAGCTCACTCTGGTATAGATCAGCCAGGTTAGCCAGCATGTTGGCAGTGTTGACATGTCGAGGTCCCGATACCTCGCGAGCAATATCGAGAGATTTTTTCAGCAGTGTCTCGGCAACACTCGATTGATCCTGGCGAACTGCCAGCAACGCCAACCTGTTCAGGCTCATCGCAACCTGTAGATGGTTGTCGCCATATAACTTCTCACGCAGTTGCAGGCTCTCCTGGTAACTGGACCTGGCTTTTTCATAATGTTCCTGTTGAACATAAATAGCACCCAGTTGATCCAGAATCATCGCTACCTGCAGATCATCAAACTCCGGTGCGGATCGCGCTATTTCCAGCACCATTATTTGATACACTTCAGCCTTATCATATTGCTGCGTTAGAAAAGCAATATCAGCAGCAAATGTCAGGTAGTTCGAATTTGATTGATTCATCTGTATAGCTTCTTCGATAAGGCTGTGCGCCAATGTAAGGTCTTTGCGATTCGCTGCGAGGATGCTCAAGTTATATGCGGCCTCTGCTGCCTGCAACCTGCTATTGACACGCACCTGTTCAAGAAATGCCTCAGACGTTGATGCTGACGGTTTCTGTAAACGATCATCCTTGCTGCTGTCTGTAGAAAATGCGGCTTGCAGGTTCATCGATGCACTGGTCAGCACCATAACAGCTGCTACTCTCTTCAAAAATATTTTCATTTAAATTATCCTCTTATGGATACCTATGCTGGCCAGAAAAGGTCAGGGATACGGATCGCCACTCATTCAGTTCATGGGTACATTTTGCGAGCTAGATGTTTCGCAATTATTTCCGTACACCGTAAAACTGTTTCAAATTGTTACAGTAATGAGATGCTGATATCAGAGAGAGTGATGGTTAAGCGGATTACAAATGTCAGGCGATAACGACAAAAAGCATGGCGCGTGTAAACACCAGATACTTTATAAAAATACGCTTTTAGAAAAATATTATGGCTAACGCCTGTTGGCTACACCCTGGTAAGGCTTATTCTATGAATTGAGACTACGCCGAGGCCAGACTTTTACGGAACAGTAGCAGCGCAGCAATGAAGAAAACCAGGCCAATACCGGCAAGTGCAAGGAAAGCTGGCCACACTACATCAAAGCCGGCTCCGCGGTACAAAATAGCCTGCGCAATACTGACAAAATGCGTGGTTGGTGCGGCCAGCATCAAACTCTGTACGATCTGCGGCATGCTCTCATAGGGCGTCGAGCCACCGGAGAGCAACTGCAGCGGCATGAAAACCAGTATGATGAGCAAGCCCAGCTGTGGCATGGTACGCGCCACCGTGCCCAGGAAGATACCCAGTGATGTTGTGGAAAATAAAAGTAACGCCATACCCAGCATATATAATGGCACTGAACCCGCTATAGGCATTTCCAGTACACCCTGTACCACAAAGCGTAATGACAGCCCGGCAGCCAGTAACACCACCAGCCCCATGGCCCAGACTTTTGACAACATAATCTCAAGCGATGTCAGTGGCATAACCAGCAGATGCTCGAGCGTACCGCGTTCACGTTCACGGATCAGCGCAGCACCGGACAGGACAATAGACAGCATAGTGACCATGTTGGAAATTTCCATGACACCACCGAACCAGGTGCTATTCAGGGTGGGGTTAAATTTGTAACGCGAGGTAAGTTTTATACTCTCAGCTTTACTGCCCCGAATACCCTGTGAAAATTCATTGATCTCACCATTGATGATGTTCTGAATATATCCGGCACCGGTAAATGCCTGACTCATCATAGTGGCGTCGACATTAACCTGGATTGCCGGGTGCTTTCCAGCCATTACATCACGTTGAAAATTCGATGGAATATCGAGCACAAAAGTGTAATTCCCTGCATCCATTTGCTTATCGACATCCCTGAACTGGATCAACTCGGGTGTTTTGAAATAGGGGCCGTAAAAAGAATTTATAATTTGTTTAGACAAGGCTGATCGATCTTCATCGACAACGGCGATTGAAGCATTGTTAAGCTCCTGAGACATACCCTTCGCCGCCGCATAGATCATGAAACTAAATGCAAAAAAAATAAAAATCAGCAGTACTGGATCGCGATAAAGACTACGCAGTTCCTTAACGCCCAGGTTAAATATATTCGCTATGTGCCGCATATTTATATGTCCTGTTTTTTCAGTAACAGCAAACTGGCTATCGTCAGCACCGGGATAAACGCAGCCAGTGCAAAAAAGTCACTGTATAGATCAACAAAACCTACAGCCTTGGTAAAGATGCCTCTGCTAATGGTCATAAAATAGCTAGTGGGATAGAGTTTACCCATCAATGCTGCGCCACCTTCCAGTGACGAGACAGGGGTATTCATGCCAGAAAATGAGATAGCGGGTAACATGGTACCCAACAGGGTGCCGAATATGGCTGCAATCTGGGTGCGGGTAAAGGACGACATCAGCAAGCCGAGGCCCGTGGTGGCAATAACATAGAGCAACGCGCCCAATGAAATAGCCAGCAAACTCCCCTTTAGCGGCACATCTAATATGTAGACTGCCAATATCAGAAGCGTAAAGAAATTGAACATGCCGATGGCAACATAGGGCAGCTGTTTACCCAGTAGAAACTCCAGCCGGGTGGCCGGGGTAGCATAGAGATTGGTGATCGAGCCCAGCTCTTTTTCGCGCACCACACCCAGTGCTGTTAATACCGCCGGGATCATCACCAGCAATAGTGCGATGGTCGCAGGCACCATGGCATAGAGGCTTTTATAATCCTGGTTATAACGGTAGCGAACTTCGATAGCAGCCATGGTATTTTTTACCGAGGGCGCGCTGGATTCTCGGGCCAGACTGGCCAGGTATTCTGCATGCATGCCCTGGACATAACCGTAAACACTCTCGGCACGGGACGGCATCGCGGCATCGATCCAGGCAGCTAGTTCCGGGGTATGCCCGCGCTTCAGGTCCTTACCAAAACCGGATGGGACCTCTAACGCCAGCCCCAGCTCACCGCTTTGCATTCGGCGGTTCATTTCATCCTGATTAAGGATGGCCGGTCGCTCGATAAAGTAACGCGACCCGGCAATGTTCTGGATATAAGCGCGACTCTCCGGGCTGTGATCCTGATCGTAGGCCGCAAAGGCAACGTTCTCGACATCGGTGCTGATACCATAACCGAGCACGAATAACAGGATAACCGTACCCAGTAATGCAAAAGCAAGACGGATCGGATCACGCAGTATCTGCAGCGACTCATGATGAGCGTAAGCTATCAGGCGTTGCAGACTGAACACACCTGACTGCTGACTTTTTTGGCTGTTAGCAGAAACAGCTGACGATTCGGTGATTTCATTTGTGGACGTAACGCTGGTTTTATTTTCACTGGCGGCCTCTTCCAGGTAAGCAATAAAGGCAGCTTCCAGAGTCTCAACACCCCGCGCCTCAACCAGAGCGGCAGGCGTATCACTGGCAAGTACCTTACCCGCATGCATCAACGAGATACGGTCACAGCGTTCGGCTTCATTCATGAAATGCGTAGAGACGAAAATGGTTACATTCTGGTTTCGTGAGATGTCGATTAACAGTTCCCAGAATTCGTCACGGGCCACCGGGTCGACACCGGAAGTAGGTTCGTCAAGAATCAGCATTTCGGGCTGGTGAATCATCGCCACTGCCAGGGATAAACGCTGACGTATGCCTAATGGCAGTTCCGATGCAAGTGCATCGATATATTCATCTAACTTGAAACGCTCGATCAGCTCACTTATCCGTCCCGATATTTTTTCTCTTGGCAGATGAAACAATCGAGCATGTAACAGCAAGTTCTGATGTACTGTCAATTCCCCATAAAGAGAAAATGCCTGCGACATAAAACCTACCCGCTTACGGGTTTCCAGATCATTGGCATCCACCACATGACCGAACAGCGCGGCCTCACCTTCGCTTGCCGGCAACAGGCCGGTCAGCATTTTCATGGTAGTGGTCTTGCCGCAGCCGTTAGAACCCAGAAAACCAAATATCTCACCGGGCTCGATCTCGAAACTCACATTATCCACAGCGGTGAAATCACCGAAGCGCATGGTCAAACCTTCGGCCTTGATGGCAGGTGGGCCACCTGATACGTTCACGCGAGGTGGCACTATCAGATCTTTATGCCCGCGACGCTTTTCCTCAGGTAACAGCTGGATAAAGGCCGCGTCCAGATTGTCAGTGGCCGTTTGCGTCATCAGCTCCGCAGGACTGCCGGTAGCGAGCACTTTTCCCGCGTCCATCGCCACCAGCCAGTCGAAGCTTTCGGCCTCTTCCATATAGGCGGTGGCAACTATCACGCTCATGTCTTGCTGCCGCGAACGGATGCGATCGATCAGTTGCCAGAACTGGCGGCGAGCGAGTGGATCGACCCCGGTAGTGGGTTCATCCAGGATCAGCAGGTCAGGGTCGTGAATCAGCGCACAGCACAGTCCGAGTTTCTGTTTCATCCCTCCCGAAAGTTTACCTGCCGGGCGGTCCCTGAAAGGGCTGAGCCCGGTACTTTGTAACAAATCGGCAATGCGTTGCTCACGTTCTTCACGCCCCTGACCAAACAGACGGCCAAAGAAATCGATGTTTTCAAACACCGACAGCGTCATGTAGAGATTTTTGCCCAGGCCCTGGGGCATATAGGCAATGCGCGGACATACTTTTGTACGGTGACGACTGCTACGCATATCGCCATCCAGCACCTGCACCGTGCCTTGCTGAATTTTGCGCACGCCTGAAATGAGCGCCAGCAATGTGGATTTGCCGACACCATCGGGACCGATGAGCCCGGCCATGCAACCGGCAGGGATTTCAAGATCGACGTTATCGACAGCGAAACTAGCACCGTAGCGATGTGTCAAGTGGGTAATCTGTGCAACGCTGGTCATTATCTTTGTGCCTCAATGATGCAGTCAGGATGATCAGTCAACAAAGTGCTGGCTCATTGCGGCAACTTCACCTGCAGCGACTCTGGCCACTCACTATTTTGATCGAGCCGCACATAAGCTACGCCCGGCAAGCCGGTTTTTACCCTTTTAATACGTTCTTTAAGGAGTTCAGGATCAATCTTCACCTTGATACGAAACATCAGCTTCTCACGCTCGCTACGGGTTTCTACTTCCCTCGGCGTAAACTGCGCTTCGGGTGCAACGAAAGACACCGTTGCCGGGACTGTGAACAGTGGCATGGCATCAATTTTTATGCGGGCCTCTGAGCCGACGGTCACTTTCCCCACCTGGTTTGTGGGCAGATAGATGGTCATGTACACATCGGTCAGCTCAAGCACAGTCAGTACCTTGCCGCCGGCAGGCAGTATTTCCCTCGGCTCTGCCAGGCGATACAGAACCCGACCGGGAATCGGTGTTTTTAGCACACTGTCATCAATGTCGATGTTGAGTCGCTCGGTTCTGGCGACGGCAGCTTCGATGGCGGCTTCGGATTGAACAACCTTGACCCGCGCGGCACGCAATGCCGCTTCTGCAGAGTCTTTGGCAGTACGACTCTGATCAACTTTCTCCTGGGAAATGTGGCCATTTTTGACCAGCTGCAGTGCACGTTTCAATTCTGCCGTGGCATACACCAGCTCGCTTTTACGTTGCGCAACAATGGCATCGGCATAATTTTCACCCTCGCGGGCTTCCCGTAATACGGCGTTTGCCTCACGCAGTTCGGCTTCCAGATCCTTCGTGTCCATACGTGCCAGTGCCTGACCTGACTCAACCATGTCACCCTCGTTGACCAGTACGTCTAAAATACGACCGGAATGTTTGGTGGCGATATCATATTCCCTGGCCTCAATGCGGCCATTGCCAGAGGCGAAGCCTGCGGGTAAAGCCGGTGTTTGAATGTATTGCCACAGCAACCAGCCCCCGATTACTGCAAGGGCTATAACTACGCCAATTATTATTTGCTTAATGCCTTTTTTCATTATTTACAAACCTCCATCACTTTAGCGTTATGCTAATTAGCAAAAGAATGTTATCACCAAATCCCTGTCATCATTATGAAAGCTACAGACCTTTACTAATATGGTTCAACATTAAATACTATTCAACTCGCAGAGACAGTGCCCAGTGCAGATTAATAAATTAGCTCTGCACAGGCAATAAACCGAAAACAACTTCTACCACGATTATCGCACAGTTTTAACCCATACCAGGCTAATGCCTGGAGACAATACCTAGACTGGAGGCACACCTTGATAGAAATTCTGCAACACGGCTATTGCCTCGTCTGCGGTATCCACAATAGTGAATTTATCTAGATCCTGTCGGCTTATCATTCCCTCCTCAACCAGAAACTCGAAGTCGATCACTCGACGCCAGAACCGTTCACCGACCAGAACGACCGGCATTGGCCTGACCTTGCCTGTCTGTATCAGCGTGAGCGTTTCGAACAGCTCGTCGAATGTTCCATAGCCCCCAGGAAAAGCAACCATCGCCCTGGCACGCAACAGGAAATGCATCTTACGCAGACCAAAATAACGAAACTGGAAACACAAATCCGGACTGATATATGAATTCGGTTCCTGCTCATGCGGCAAAGTAATGTTAAGGCCAATACTGCGCGCACCGGCGTCGAAAGCACCTCGATTAGCCGCTTCCATAATTCCCGGCCCACCACCCGTCACCACGACAAAATCACGGCGACCTTCTTGCTGAAAGCGACGCGAGACAGTCTTGCTGAAGCGTCGCGCCTCCTCGTAGTAACGCGAGTATTCAAGTTGCCGACGGGCGTAACTGATCTCTGTCTCTAACGCTGGATCGCCGGACTGTGATCGAGCGCGATCCTCCAACGCCACCAGATTTGCTCGTGCGCGATCCTCCAACGCCACCAGATTTGCTCGTGCCTGCATCGGTGATAACAGACGGGCGCTACCAAATACAACAATCGTGGAGTGTACATTCTGCTGGCGCAGGTAATGCTCGGGTTTCAACAGCTCCAACTGTAACCGCACCGGTCGCAGCTCATCGCTTACCAGAAAATCCTGATCCTCATAGAGCTACCGTCCATGATCGCCGCTATGCGTCGCCTGCGTTCACGTTCGGAAGCGATATCATCCATTATGATCAGACCACTCTGTTAGTTCGAAATCACTTTTCTGTCTGGGCAGCTCCAGGCGCAACACTGCCAGACCAAACCAGACCATCGCTACCACTATGGCAATGCCACCTACGAGCACCAGCACTGGCGGCACCCCGAACGCTACCTCGGTAAGTATCCCAATCGGCATCAGCATGCCTAGCAGTGTCAGCCATGAAATCGCTTTCGCCGAAAACTCACCGACAGGCAGTCGCAGTAACAGGTAGCCGACAACGATGTTAATGAAAGCAAACAGATTGCCGTGTACGTGGGCCAGCCGTGATTCGAAATGTTTGCCTATTGCGTACTCGGCAATCCACTGCTCCTTGCCGGGCGCAAAGTCACGCAGGTAGATCATCACGAAACCATAAATCATAAAACCAGCGAGAAACAGGAAACCCGTCGCGATATTTTTTTTGCCTTGCATAATATTCTCCTAAATTAGATCGCTTAGTTGAAAACAATAATAGCTACAGACAGAATCATAGCTGCACACTCTGGCCTGGCTCTGGCACCGTCACTGACCAGCCATAGTCAGTTCGCAAGCGTTCTGCAAAGGTAAGTGCTGCGCTTTCTTCGCCATGCACCACGAACGTTTTCTGCGGCGGCCGCTGGAATCCACCAGTCCACTCTAAAAGTGCAGACTGGTCAGCATGTGCCGAGAATCCACCCAGCGTATGTATCGAAGCACGCACCGGGATTTCCTGGCCAAAGATACTAATTCGCTTTGCACCGTCCACCAGGCGTCGGCCAAGTGTGCCCTGTGCCTGAAAACCAGTAATCAATATCGCGCATTCACGTCGTCCAATATTATGGTGCAGATGATGTTTGATACGGCCGGCATCGCACATGCCGCTTGCAGAAATAACAATGGCACCGGAGCGAATCTGATTCAGTGCTATGGATTCCTCGACACTGCCAACGAAATGTAAGCCCGGCAGGTTACGGCCTGCTGCGTGCCAGTCTGTGAGCTGTTGCGCCTCTTCATCAAACAAGGCCATATGTTTCATGGTAATTCGGGTCGCAGCTGTAGCCATAGGTGAGTCGACGAAAATATTAAGATTGCTCAAATCCCCCTGCTGGCTCAGCTGATGTAGATGGTAGATAATCACCTGGGTTCGACCGACCGCAAACGCGGGTATAATCACATTGCCATTATTTTTATACAGTGTCTGCTCTATTACCTTGCCAAGCTCATCCAGGGTTGCCGGCAGATCTTTATGCATGCGATTGCCATAAGTAGATTCGATAAATAACACGTCCGCATCTTCAATCCGTGTCGGATCACGTAAAATGGGTCTTCCAGGCTGGCCCAGATCACCCGAGAAGACAAGTTTCGTGCTCTTATTATTTTGTCTGACCCAGACTTCAATAATGGCTGAGCCCAGGATATGACCGGCGTCACGGAAGCAGCAGGCGATATCTGCATGTGGCTCGAGGCGTTTGTCATATTGAACCGGATTCACCTGGATGAGGCATTGCTGTGCATCTTTCACGGTATAAATGGGTGACGGCGGTGTGCACATGCGTGATGAAGCCTTACGCCGGTGCATAAATCGCTGCACTTCAGCTTCCTGAATATGGCCACTGTCTGGCAGCATCACCGCCAACAGATCAGCGGTGGCCTCGGTGGCGTAAATCGGTCCGCTAAACCCCGCAAGCATGAGTTTTGGCAACAAGCCACTGTGATCAATATGCGCATGTGTCACCAGTACGAAATCGAGCGTACTCGGATCAAAAACGAATGGCTGTCGGTTGCGCATCGGTGCTTCACGCCCGCCCTGAAACATGCCACAGTCCACCAGAAAGCGAACTGTGTCCGTCTCAACAAGATAACTTGAGCCCGTGACTTCACGGGCCGCACCAAGAAAAGTAATTTTCATGATTATGTGTCCTTCTGTGTAATGTATATATCTGCGTCGCTAACAGTAGTAGCGATTTGTTTTAGTATGCTGACTTATTCCGTGCCCAGGAAAACAAAGGGCGCATTGAGGTCACACGCCCTTTGCTGAAACGAATCCTGCGTGATACCCCGGCTTCCGGAAATACCTGCATGAAAAATGATGATCTATTTTCAGAAGTCATATCTCATGTCTACGATAAACCAATCGATGCAACGGGCAACACAAAAACGATATTTGTGTTTGGTAACCAACAGACTTATTTGTATAAGGTAATTTTGTTGATATCACTGTCTATACTTACCACCGCCGCCCTGTCGTGAACCATAACCACTGCCATAACCTCCACCACCACTACTATTACCCTGTCCGTAGCGATTCTGGCTGCTACTGCCATCAGCTGAATCCTGGCCTCCCATTTGTTGAAAACTCGATCTTTCATCGTCACTCATTGACTGCACACGGTTACGCATTTCAGTGCGATAGCTATTTTGATCCTCTGATGATAACTCTCTGGTCTGAGATCTCATGTTCATTAGTTCTTCAGTCGACATACTGGAATAATCAGCCGCAACGGCTGTATTTATTACACCAAGACCTATAAGCGCTATAATTCCGATTCTGTATTTTTTCTGTTTCATAAAGATTTTCCTCTTGTCAGTTAGTGGTGTGACTTGCTACTGTATGCATCCCGCTGATGCCACATATTCAATTCACGCTAAGCATGATAGGTTCGAACTGTTTCACAAACATTTCAATATCACAGTAATTTGTTACAAATTGTTTCTAACTTTTTTGAGGTAAGCGGTGACAAAACATAATGAGCATTCTGCACCGACAATTTTGATTGTTGATGACGATCCTAAACTGCAGCAACTGCTATCACGCTATCTTGGTGAGCAGGGTTATGTCACAGCCGTTGCAGGCGATGGCGTAGCAATGGATAACTGGTTACAGCACAACCATCCCGACCTGATCATTATGGATTTGATGCTACCTGGTGAGGATGGCCTTTCCCTTGCGCAAAGACTGCGCAGTTCGAAAAAGATACCGCTCATCATGCTATCTGCACGCGGCGAAGAAGTTGACCGCATTATCGGACTGGAAATGGGCGCAGATGATTATCTCCCAAAACCGTTCAACCCGCGCGAGTTACTGGCCAGGATACGCGCGGTGTTACGACGCAACACCACTGACAGTCAGACAGAAATCACTTCCACCGGGCAGGTGTTATGCTTTGGTGAATTCAGTCTTGATGTCGAACGAAAACTTCTGTTCCGCTTAAATGAAGAAGTTGCGCTAACAACCGGTGAAATAACGCTGCTAATCGTACTGGCACAGCACCCTGACCGTGTATTGAGTCGTGATCAACTGATGGATATGATCACTGGCCATAATCATGAGCCGTTTGATCGCAGTATTGATGTTCGCATTACCCGTTTACGGCATAAGATTGAGGCGAATCCGTCATCTCCGCAGTTTATTCGTACTGTCTGGGGTCAGGGCTATCGATTTACAGCCAGAGGGGATCAAACAGAGAAAAAAATACAGCCATAATGAAATTACCAAATTCACTTTTTTTTCGCACAGCAACAACACTAACCATTGCCTCATTAGTGCTAGTCGGCATTACGATGGCATCCCTTGCCAGGTTTGTTGTTATCCCTGTAAGCAAACAATCTGCAGATGACCTGGCGGCATTACTTATCCTGTCTGCCCAGACCTGGGTTGAACTTCCTCCACAAACCCGCCCGTTTTTTGAGCATGAGTTACTTGAAATTCATCAATTAAAACTGATACACACACCTGTTACTTTGACCCCACTCAAACAACTAAACCCATACCTGGATTTTCTTGAAGAGGCCATTGAGCATCGTCTGGGCAATCCGGTCACTATCGGTTATAACCAGGAACACAGCGACTCGATTGAGGTTGATATTCCAATGGCAGAGCATAAGCTGCATTTTAGTTTTCCTGCTGATCGTGTAGGTGCCCGTCCGCCATTTGCACTACTCTCCATTTCTATCGCGATCCTGTTACTTGCCATAATCACCGCGCTGATTCTGGCACTGCGCTTATCCAGACCACTGGCCGTATTGTCTGCTGCAACTACGGTGGTTGGAAGGGGTAAGAAACAGCTGGCCTTACCTGAAACCGGTCCGGATGAAATCATTAACCTGTCACAGAAGTTTAATCACATGGCCAGGGAGGTTGCCGAACTGCTGGAAAACCGCACCACACTACTCGCTGGAATTTCACATGACCTGCGAACGCCATTGACTCGCCTTAAACTAACACTGGAACTCATGCCCGAGTCAGTTGAAAGTGAATTCAGACAAAGTCTGACCGAAGATATCGATGAAATTGAACATCGCCTTCGTGAAGTTTTGCAACTGGCACGCGGGGTCGAACAACAGGAACAGGCGCAGGAACTGGATCTGGGAAAACTTATCATTGAGGTAATATCCGGGCACCAGCACGACGGGGCACAGATCCATTACGACCCCGTTACACCTGTTGTCCATTCTGTTCCCAGAGAAACTTTGAAACGAATTCTGAACAACCTGCTGGAAAATGCAGTCCGTTATGGCGAGCAGAAACCCATTAGCGTTCAGCTACAGCAGGAAATTAACGGGCAGCCGAGAATTTGTATATTTGATCAGGGGCCGGGCATTCCTGAAGAAGAATGAGAAGCGGTATTTCGTCCATTTTATCGCTTGGAGAATTCCCGTAGCCAGGCTACAGGTGGTAGCGGACTTGGCCTGGCCATCGTGCAACAGCTCTGCATTGCACAGGGCTGGAAAATTACATTACAGGCTCGGCACGAAGGTGGTACTGCGGCATGCCTGCAACTATAAAAGGCTGTTATTCATAAAAGCATAATATGGATTAAACGACCGCCCAGGCCGGATAAAAGACAGCTAGTGAAATCTAAAACTTACTTGTTACCTGCTTTCCTTATTAGCAAATTTTATTCGGTCTTCATCTGTAGCGCCTTCTTCACATTCCCCTCTCATTTTCAATTGCCCTCTGCCAAAATAACTATCAAGTTCAATATAACCATGTCGGCAGTAACCTGACTTTTTTAGTTTCGCTTCGAGCATGTTATTAAAATATGGTTTCATACTGGACAGATTTTCAGAATTACCGCCACCCATGCCCCCATAACCACCATTTTTACCACCGCCCATGCCTTTACCACCACCTTGCTTGCCGGCACCACTGCCCTTGCCGCCACCACCACGCTTACCGCTAGCCTGTGCCGTGGTATTTGTCAGGCTGTAATTGAAAATTTTAAGTCCACTCGCTTTAATATCGGTAACAAATACCTCTTCTACCTCAGATGGATGCCACTGAGTGCTAGCGCAAGCGGTCAATGAGAAAAGTAACAGCAAAAAATAATTGGCTCCTCGCTGTTTCAAGTGGGTAGCTCAAACTCTAGTTTTGCCCCTATAAGGTAGGCCATCGCGATAAAGTTTCGGTTACTTCTATAGCCTCTCGCCCTGCTTTTCGCGGCCTGGATCAAACTATTCATTCCCTCAAGTAGCGCGTTGGTTAGATGACTGTCGAACCAACTTAATACACCATCCCAATGTCGCTTTATAGTTTTAGCCACTTTGATCATCGGTGCAATGCGGCTATGTGTTGCCCAGTAGTACCACCGATTAAGACAGGCCTCTCCAGATTCACGATCAGGACAATTATAAAACTCCTGAAAATTAATCTTCAGATGATAGGCCCGTGAGGTCTTCAAGTTAAGCTCGCTTAGTCCATCAAATGTGCCGTGTTGTTTCTGCGTGAGGTTTACTTTGTTTTTTAGCCAGAGATAGCGCGTACCCTTTAGGACTTCATTCTCTTTCACCTCTTTGCGGCGAACCTCATCGACGCCCTCATTGAGCAACTTTATGACATGAAACTTATCGAATGTAATATCTGCTTTTGGCATCTCCTTAGCCACACCGCTAATAAAGGCTGGAGACATATCACAACTCACCTGTGTGACCTTCTCTGCACATCCGTTGTGAGCTTCAAAATCACTCTTAAATGCGCCTACAGTAGCCATATCCTTGCCTTCTGTGGCAAATAAAAGCTTGCGTTCATCCATGTCGCAGAATAACGTAATGTAGTCGTGACCGCGTTTACTGGAGGTCTCATCCATCCCAACTCGACTGACTTTACTGAAGTCAACTTTGCGCCTGGCTTTGTCAATATAGTGATGCAACATACGCCAGAGTCGGGTGTCGTGTACGCTCACCATAGTGGCCACTTTTGCGACCGGTATCTCTCTGCAAAATGCGAGTAAAAGGGATTCGAACAATAGGGTGAAACCACTTCCTGAACGAGCCCATGGAACCTCTACTCGCTTCGTACCACAGCCGTTTGGGCATGCCACTCTGGGGACGCGGGCAATAAGATGCGCTTCGTGTTGAAAAAAATTCAGATGCCTCCAACTTTTAGTTGTGGTGTCATAGGCTTTAGATGGAGTTCCACACACAGGGCAAGGAAAGAGACTGCCTGGTTCAAAGTCAATTTCAATATCCAACCTCTTATTAAGCACTGAAAACTCCAGCCCAGAGACATACCATGGTTGTTGCAGCCCCAATGCCGCAGCAAATAACTCAGCTTCTACCATTTCGCTCACCTTTTCCGCTCGAATTTTGCGTCAGTTTAGCCCTATTACCCATGTGAAACAGCGAGGAGCCGTTTTATGTTTATTGGGAAAAATCTACAATCGATCGAGTCTGTTCCTATCGATCATTTTTGATCATCCAAATATCTAAAGCGTCAATTTGATACTTGACCCCTTTTCTTTTCTGTTAGCTAGTAGCCAGGATGAAGTGTAACGAAATCCGGGGAGCAATATAAAAACATCGTGTCTAAATGCCCCGGATTACGCAAGATTCATCCGGGCTGCCTTGCTCGACGAACCTCACAATTCATCCCTGAATTGTGTCCCTACCAAAGTCAAAGTACTCGGCATAGTGAATGGGATTTAAAAAACGCTATTTTAAACATGCTGTCGCATGAAAAGCATGGTGTAATGCACTGCGTTTATTACACCCTACGCGCTGTATTTACGGCATTATCTTGTATGGAACATCGGGGTCATCCCCACCACCTGAATGAAACTCATGGGGATATTCAGCCAGCATGTAACTAAGAAGCAGGGCAGTTAAAACCACGACAAGAAGTCTCAATGGTTTGTTGTCTCGTATTTTGTATTGCAGATAAATACCGATACCAAGAACAATCATTTCAGCACTAAATATATTTACTGCAAATACATATACAGCCAGAAGAACTATAATAAAAATTCCTGACAACATATTGACAAACTTAACTTTCATCATCACTTTTGCCCAACTTAATCTATTAATTATTTTATTCAATTTATATAGC
>JAQICG010000012.1 GCA_027858635.1 Gammaproteobacteria bacterium
TATTTCACGGCTTCGCGTCGACCGGTTTTGACCAGCGCAGCCATGAGGGCGGCCAGCACCAGAATAGCTTCCACACCTTCGCGCAGCAGAATAATAAAGGAGCCGAAGAAAGCCGCCTCCGCTGACATCTGGTTCGAGCCGATGGCGTTTTTCGCCTCATTGATTAAATCGACCAGTTCTGACTGTAGGCGCTGCATCTGTTCCACATCGCCCTTTTTGGATGCTTCACGAAAATCGATCATCTTTCTCTCGATCTCCAGCTTGAGCTTCTTGTCGATGATCACCAGAGTCGGCTCCGCCAGTTCAAAGCCATCGAGATAGGACGACAGGGCAGCCTTGTAGGCGGCTTCGCTATCACCAGCTCTGGCGTGTTCGAGACTGACGGCCAGCATGGCGATACTGGTATCGAGGGCGGCATGGTCCGAGACATCCAGAATGGCGGGATTGCTGCGCAGGTAGGCGAGCATGGCTTTGCCGTCGATATTGATGTCTTCGCCCAGCTCTTCTACCCTGGCGTAGGACATGCCCGTCAAGTTAGGCAGGGTCTTGAAGTAATCGCGCAGGTAGCCCTGCTGCCACAAAGACTTGCCGAGTTCACGCTGTGTCTGCGTGGCTGAAAACCGGCTCACGTAGATGGCCAGAGCCCAGCGCTGCTCTTCATCGAGCTGATCAAAAGCCTGCATAGGCGTACCGTCGACGCCAAGCGAAATAGTGTTATACAGATCAAAGATACTGCGACTGTACTGGCGCTTCATGTCGTGAAAATCACTGGGGGGGATGGACTGCTCACTGGCCAGCGGGCCGTCACCATAACCGAGGATGCCGTGACAGGATGAACATTCCGCTTCGTACAAAGCCTGCACCCCGGAAAGGTCGGGCACTTTCATCGGCCCGACTGAAATATCGTAAGCGGCAATTAAATCCGCCTTGAGCTGCTGAGTGAGCACGGCGATTTTGTCGCCTTCGATGCGGCGGGCAACGCCCAGGCGTATCTGTTCTGCTTTCTGTACTAATTTGGCTTTTTCTTCATATTTCGGCATGCCCAGAATCAGGTTGCGCAGTTCGCCGGAAAACTCCTGCATTTCGGTGTATTCAACCTCATCGACCACTTTGCCGTTTTCAACCGTGGGCGGGTAATCCACGCCGATATAATCCAGCATTTGCACCAGGCGCTGAGAGGGATCGGCTATGGAGACGGCTGGAGTCAGTGAAAGTACAATGGCTGCCAGAATAGCTAAAGGACGAATATGAGCTAGTAACATAGTTAGTTAATCTTTCACTTGTAAATGATAATGATTCGCATTGTCATGCATTTGCGCAATTCTGTCAAGCGAGCGGTTTCTATATAAGAGCCGAATTTTAAACCATAATCATTGTAAGCATTTGATTTTATAACCCTCTGTAAACCGCTAACCCAGCATCTCCTTCAACCCCGCCAGATGAGAGCGCCCTGTCTCAGGGGTCGACTTGACCGCATGCTTGCCGCCTGACCATTCGATATCATCCTGGGGCAGCTCTTCCAGAAAGCGGCTGGGTTCACATGCCACCTTGTCGCCGTAACGTTTACGCATCTGCGCCATGGTCAGACTCAGAGTACGTTGCGCCCGGGTGATGCCGACGTAGGCCAAGCGTCGCTCCTCTTCGATGCTGTCCTGCTCAATGCTGACCTGATGCGGAATCAGATCTTCCTCGAACCCCACCAGAAAGACGTGCGGAAACTCCAGTCCCATGGCCGCGTGCAGGGTCATCAGCATGACCGCATCCTGCGCCTTGTCATCCTCCTTGCGCTGCAAAATATCCATCAGCGCCAGCCGCGACATCAGCTCCGCCACCCCCGCCTCGGGATCCTTGGTCTGAAGTCGAGACACCCACTCCATCAGCTCCAGCACATTGGCCCAGCGACGCTCGGCGGTTTCCACATCCGGGCTCTGTTCCAACAGCCAGGTTTCGTAACCCAGGTCATCGAGCAGCTGGCGGGTGATGACAGTGGCCGGTTCATCTTCAGCGCGATCGGCCAGACGTAACAGCCAGTCGCAAAACTGGCTCAGATTCCTGGCGGCGGAGGCCGAGAGGAGGCTCTGCACGCCGACTTCACCGCAGGCGGTGAGCAGGCTAACTTCGCGATTAACCGCGTACTTACTAAGCTTTTCCAGCGTCGCCGGGCCGATGTTGCGGCGCGGGGTGTTGATCACCCGCAAAAACGCGGCGTCATCATCGGGGTTAGCGAGCAGGCGCAGATAGGAGACCACATCCTTGATTTCGGTGCGCTCGAAAAACGAGATGCCGCCGCTGACCACGTAGGGAATGTTCATAGCGCGCAGGTAGGTTTCAAAAATGCGCGCCTGAAAGTTGCCGCGATACAAAATCGCATAATGCTCGTATTTGGTGGCGTTCTGGATTTTGTGCGATTGCAGTTCGATACAAACCCGCTCGCCTTCATCCTCGGCGCTGTTGCAGTGGATCACCCGCACCGGGTCGCCATAACCCAGATCGCTCCACAGGCGCTTCTCATAAACATGCGGATTATTTTTGATCAGCTCGTTGGCGACCTTGAGAATACGCCCGGTGGAACGGTAGTTCTGTTCCAGCTTGATCAGCTCCAGATCGGGAAAATCTTTCGACAGTTGCTCCAGATTCTCCGGCCGCGCGCCGCGCCAGGCGTACACCGACTGATCGTCATCGCCCACTGCGGTAAGGCAGCGGCGGCGATCGGCCAGCATTTTCACCAGCTGGTACTGCATGGCATTGGTGTCCTGATACTCATCCACCAGCAGGTAATGAATGCGGTTCTGCCAGGCTTCCAGAATGTCCGGGCGCTGCATAAACAGGTGCGCGGTCTGCAAAATCAGGTCGTCCAGATCAAAAGCATTGTAGGCGTGCAGCTGGCGCTGGTATTTCACGTAGATTTTGGCGAACTGTAACTGCCGATCATCGGTGGCGATGGACGATGCCTGCTCGGGCATGATGCCGTCATTCTTCCAGGTGGAAATCTGCGATTGCGCCTGACTGGCCAGATCCAGGCCGCGATCGCCGCTGCCGCGCAACAGCTCTTGAAGGGTGGAGATGCTGTCCGCCTGCGCGAACACCGAAAATCCGGCCTTATAATCTAGCGCGACGTATTCCTTATGCAGAATATTCAGCGCCAGACGGTGAAAGGTCGATACCCTCAACCCTCTGGACCCCTTCTTGCCGGTGAGCTTTTTGACGCGTTTCTTCATCTCTTCGGCGGCCTTATTGGTGAACGTCACCGCCGCGATGCGGTTTGCCGCAATGCCACAGGGACCGATAAGATAGGCGATTTTTTCGGTAATCACGCGGGTCTTACCACTGCCCGCCCCCGCCAGCACCAGCATCGGGCCGTCTATAGTACGGACTGCTTTAGCCTGCTGGGGGTTTAATTTTGGTGTGTTAGATGTGTTCAATGGAGCTTCCTGAAATGAGGCGCCTATTGTACCGGCTGGAGAGCGATTGTCATTACTGCAAAATGGGGGATTGATTTATTTATCATCGGCAGGAAATCAATAATGGACAGTTATGACAATAAAATCAGCTCAACAGATGAATTCAATTACCATCCGAGCGGCAGGCGAGACTCGCTCACAACCACTATAATCAGCCCATGCAGATAAATACCGAAACCGGCCTGATCGAAAACGCCCTCTACACCGCTTCGCCGAATGTCGATGACCGCCCGGCGGACGCGGATATCGACCTGGTCGTGGTGCACTCCCTCAGCCTGCCGCCGGGTGAGTATGGCGGGCCGTGGATCGAAAAGCTGTTCACCAACCAGTTGCCCGCCGAGGCGCACCCCTATTTTGCGGAAATTTATCAGATGAAGGTTTCCGCCCACGTGCTGATCCGCCGCGATGGCACGGTGCAGCAGTTTGTGCCCTTCCATCAACGCGCCTGGCATGCCGGACAGTCCTGTTATCAGGGCCGCGATACCTGCAATGATTTTTCCATTGGCAACGAGCTCGAAGGCAGCGATGACTCGGCCTTCGAAGCGATACAGTACCAGCAACTGGCGGCGCTGATCGAGGCGCTGAACGCCGGCTACCCCAACATCAGCAAAACCCGGCTGGCCGGTCACAGCGACATTGCCCCGGGGCGCAAAACCGACCCCGGCAGCGGTTTCGACTGGGATCGGCTCAAAACCCTGCTCGCTTAAAACATAGTTGGCAGTAAAAGTTTAGATGCCCGGACAGAACTTGCAAGCCTGCATACACTGCCTCCTCTCCCACTGGGGCGGTATCTTTCAAAAAGCATTTTTATTTTTGGCCTTTAACTGCCAACTGCCAACTAATCACTTCCCGGGGCACTATTAAAATAAGTGAGTAATGCTATCATCTGCGCAACCTTCAACTAAATAACAAAAATATGGCTCTTATCTCTATTATTCTCAGCTTGATGCTCGATCACAGTTTTCGTAACCAGCACCATTGGCGCGATCTGTCTTGGTTCGAGCGCTATACCCTGCGCATTCATAACACTCTCAAAACCGATAACGCCTGGTTTAAATTAGCCGCCGTGCTGGCGCCGCCTTTGCTGGTGTTCGCCCTGTTACAGCTGGCTTTATTCGATGTTTCCTGGGGATTTTTTTACTTTCTGTTCAGTATCGCGGTGCTGTTCTACTGCCTGGGACCGGACAGCCTGAGCAACGACATTGACGCCTATCTGGATGCCCGCAGTCTGGGTGATGATGACGAAGCGCTGCATTATGCCAGCCTACTCACCGGTCGCCCGGCTTCACCCTCGCCCGATCAACAAATCTCGGATGTCACCCACGCTATTCTCAGCATGGTTAACGAACGCGTGTTCTCGTTGTTATTCTGGTTCGTGCTGCTCGGCCCCCTGGGTGCAGTGCTGTACCACCTGATCACCCATCTGAGCAAACAGGCTAATGTAGCCGCATCGTTACGCGACGTCGCCGCGCTCATCCAGGCAAGCATGGCCTGGGCACCGGCGCGTTTACTGGTCATCGGCTACGCCCTGACCGGCCATTTTGATGGCGCCGTGCACGCCTATCAGAATCGCCCCCACGAGGAAGATATTGGACTCTCCAATTACGATGTATTGGTCAACACCGGCATGGGCGCTTTGCGCGATCAGGAATGCAGTGATGAAATCTCCTGCATTCGCTCTGCCCGCAGCCTGGTTACCCGCTCGATTCTGGTCTGGATTGCCATGCTGGCTTTGCTGACACTGGGCGGCTGGCTGGGTTAAGCAGGGATTCTGTAGGTGCACTATGACCCGAATTGATCTAATACGCCACGGCGAACCCGAAGGCGGTCGCCGTTATCGTGGTTACGGCGTCAACGACCCGCTCACCGAAAAAGGCTGGCAGCAGATGTGGGCTTCGATACCCGAAACACCCGACTGGGAGATCATCGTCTCCTCGCCGCTGGCGCGCTGTCTGGATTTCGCCCAGGCGCTGGCGGCAAAAACCGGCGCCACCTGCATCGTTGAAGAGGCGATGAAAGAGATCGGCTTCGGTGTCTGGGAAGGCCTGACCCCAGAAGAGATTCTCGCCCAGGACAGCCAGGCGCTGGATCATTTCTATGCAGATCCCGTGCACAACCGCCCCGAAGGCGCTGAAGATCTGGATGCTTTTTCACAACGCGTCTGGCAGGCCTATCTGGCGATTGCCGAAGCCCACAAAGGCAAACACATTCTCATCGTCGGCCACGCCGGTGTAGCCCGCGCCCTCACCGCCAACGTGCTCAACATGTCACTGGATGACGTCTACAGCAAACTCAGCGTGGAATACGCCGCCATTGTCTCCACCGTAATCAACAACGACGCGCCGCCGAAACTGGTGATCAGGGCTTAGATACAGTTGGCCGTTTATTGGTGCATTTTGATATAAGGGATAAAAAGCTGTTCACCGCAGAGGCGCAGAGAGCGCAGAGAAAACCTAATTCTTAATAGTTGTTTGTGCAAAGCACAAATAAAACCTCTGCGTTCTCTGCGCCTCTGCGGTGAATGCTTTTTCACTAAATCCCGGCCGCGCTGATCTCCTTCAGCATCTCCAGCTGCACGCTGTTTTTCTCCGCCAGTTCCAGCGCCCGCGCCAGCCGCGCCGGTGCACTGCGGCCCATGCACTGATGATT
>JAQICG010000356.1 GCA_027858635.1 Gammaproteobacteria bacterium
TAGTCCACAGATGAACGCCGATAACCGCAGATAAAAACAAAAGCCTCAGTCCGCGAAAGACGCAAAAGACGCCAAAAAACCATTAAAAATTAGAATATCGAATTTACATGTCGCTGATAAAACATTGCCGGAAAGAATCCGGTAGAGAAGGGTTTATTTTTAACGATTCCAGCGAGCAGGATCGCTGATCTCCTGCATCTTGCTTTCTATCCACTGTCTTGATTCCGCATTGACCTCGTCGGCGGTTTTGCCTCTGGGGTCAATCACCGGCCCAACGCAGACTTTGATGCACCCCGGCCATTTAATGAAGCTATGTCGTGGCCAGTATTCACCGGCATTGTGCGCAATCGGCACCACCGGAAAACCGGTTTCCACCGCCAGCATGGCACCTCCAGCCTTGTAGCGCTTTTTCTCGCCTGGTTTCGCCCGGGTGCCTTCCGGAAAGATAACCACCCAGTAACCATCCTTCAGCATCTCCCTGCCCTGCTCGATCATCTGCGTCACCGCCTTTCTGCCCAAGGAGCGGTCAATGGCGATCGGCTTCATCAGCGCTAGCCCCCAGCCAAAGAACGGGAACATCAGCAGCTCTTTTTTCAGCACCCAGCGTACCGAGGGCAAGTCGATTTGCAGCATCAGGGTTTCCCAGGTCGACTGGTGCTTGCATAGAACCACCGCGCCGCTTTTGGGAATATCTTCCAGACCCTCAACTTCATAACTGAGCTTGCAGACTTTTTCGATCAACCATAAATTAAACCGCGCAAACGACTGCGCAAACCTGAAACGCCTGTCCACATGCAGAGGAAAGGTAAACACGGTCAGCGTGCCAATAACACCCGCCGACAGCACCATCCCCAGCCAGTAGATGGCTGAACGCAGATAAAGCACGGGTCTTGATGGGAATTTAACTTCAGGCATGGGGTTTCAATGCGCCGCTCAGAATGCTGTCCACCGCAGCGCTCAGGTCTGGGTAAACGGGAACACGGCTAAAACCATTCTCTTGCAGCAGCCGCTCGGTACTTTCGCCCTTGCCGGTTCTCACCAGAACGGGTTTTACGCCGCTGGCGGCCGCCGCTTTCATATCGCTGATGGTATCGCCAATAAAATAGACGTTGTTCAGATCCACCTGAAAACGCTCACCAATTTCATGCAGCAGGCCCGGCTTCGGCTTGCGGCAATCACAGCCCTCATCGGGGTCGTGCGGGCAGTAAAACACCGCATCGATCTGGCCCCCGTGCTCGGACAACAGGTTTTCCATTTTTCGATGCATGGCAGACAGATCACTGAGCTCGAAATAGCCACGTGACAGACCGGACTGATTGGTCGCCACCGTCACGGTGTAACCGGCACTGTTCAGTCTGGCGACAGCCTCAAGACTGCCCGCAATCGGAATCCATTCATCCGGGTTTTTTATATAATCGTCCGAGTCCTGATTGATCACACCATCTCTGTCGAGAATAATCAGCTTCATCGCCATTACTCCTGCTGGTGCAGCCGTGACAGATCTGCCGCACGTAAAAACAGCGCGCTCATCTGCGCCAGCAGGTTAATGCGATTATTTTTGATAGCCTCATTCTCAACCATCACCATCACCGCATCAAAAAAGCTGTCAACCGGCTCGCGCAGTGCCGATAACCGGCGCAAGGCCTGCTCATAATCACCGGTATCAAACAGGGCCTCCACCTCGGGGCGCAGTGTCGCCAGCAGCTTATGCAGTGCCTTTTCGGCATCTTCCTGCAGCAGGCCTGTATCGACCGAAGCGCTGACTTCGACCTGCGATTTTTTCAGGATATTACCCACGCGCTTGTTCGCTGCGGCCAGACTGGCCGCTTCGGGCAGGGCGCGGAATGCGCGCACCGCCTTAATGCGTTGATCAAAATCCCGAGGCCGACCAGGGCGCAGTGCCGCGACCGCCTCAAAGACATCGATCGGCACTCCGCGATCACTATAATAGGCGCGCAACCGCTCCAGCATGAAATCAAACACCTCTGCCCGGGCTTTATCTGCATCGACCTTATCGGACAATAATTCCGCCGCCTGCGCGATCAAAACTTCCAGATCCAGATCCAGCCGGCACTCGATGAGAATACGCAGCACGCCAATCGCCGCCCGGCGCAGGGCATAGGGATCTTTTTCCCCGGTGGGTTTTTGCCCGATGGCAAAAATGCCCACCAGTGTATCCAACCGGTCGCTGATAGCTACAATCTGCCCGGTGACCGAAGCAGGCAGGGCATCGCTGGCGTGACGCGGCAGATAGTGCTCTTCGATGGCCGCAGCCACGCCCGCCTCTTCACCCGAGGCCAGCGCATAATAGCGCCCCATAACCCCTTGCAGTGACGGAAACTCACCGACCATGTCGCTCATCAAATCGCACTTGCTCAGCAGCGCGGCGCGGCTGGCGGCTTTAGCCTCTACGCCCAATTGCTGCGCAATGTATTCTGACAATCTGGCAATACGCTGGCTCTTCTCGCCGGTGGTGCCCAGTTTTTTCTGGAAGACAACCTGATCCAGACGTAGCAGAAATGCAT
>JAQICG010000137.1 GCA_027858635.1 Gammaproteobacteria bacterium
TTATGTGGTTTATATGGAGGACTAATATTAACCGTTATTGAGTTCTGTCCAGTGCGACAAAAAGGATTATAAGTGCCAATATAAATGACCAACCTATATTTTGTTGTATGTACCAATTACCTGCCTGCTGTATTCCAGCCCATGTAGTATCAGATAGTAATAGAATTTTTATAGAGTTTTTATCCTCGAGTAAAGACATGAGATAAACCGGACTAATTGTGAACCACTCACCATGCCTTAACCACATATATGTACCTACAATAGGGCATGCTAAAGATGCTATTAAAAGTACTAATAAGTAATGTGTAAATAGAAAAGCTGCTGTTTTTGGTATTGTTTCGTCATAATTTTCATCGCCATACGACCTAACCACAATCAACATGATTACACCCACACCTAACAACATGGCAAAGATTAATAGTGACATATGTAATTCAACCTTTTCATTCCTAGTAACACATAACGTTCGAGTTAAGTGGCCGCAGCGAAGCGGAGGTCAAAACTTGAACGATTTGTTGAACAAAGCCGCTACCGCGGCAGAACCCGTAAACATCTTCTGCATAGTATTATTTCCATTCCCAATCTCGGGATTAATTTAGAGGAAATACTAGCATGAATAAACAAGATAAAGCACGTTTTGATCATCACTATAAGCAATTGCTTAAATGCCTTAAATTACAGGGCAAATCCGATAATACTATCGACAGTTATTCACGTGGGGTGCGTCGTCTGGCCGAGCATATTGATTGCCTGCCCGAGTCGCTAACACCCGATGATTTGAAAGATTATTTTGCGGCTTTGGTTGTGAGCCATTCGTGGAGTACGGTGAAGGTGGATCGTTTGGGTTTGCAGTTTTACTGGCATCACATTCTTAAAAAAGACTGGCAGTGGGTTGATATTGTTAAGCCGCCGAAGGTTAAAACCCTTCCCGATATTTTGACACTTGCTGAGGTTGAACGGCTTATTGGTGCGACCCGGCATCTTCGTTATCGCGTGTTTTTATTGGTCACTTATTCGATGGGCTAACGACTGGAAGAGGCTTTATCTCTGCAAGTGGGCGACATTGATGCCGAGCGTCTGTTGCTGCACATTCGTCGCGGCAAAGGCCATAAGGATCGATTGGTGCCACTTCCGGATCTTGCCTTAACAGCGTTGCGGGTGCTCTGGTCAAAACATCGCCATCCTCGATTATTATTTCCGAATCCCGTTGGCACCGCCGAGCGCATTCAGCAGGCAACGCGTCATATGGATCGGGGCGGCGTACAAAATGCCATGAAGGCGGTGGTCAAAGACTGCGGCATTAAAAAAAGTCTCGATACACAGTCTGCGTCACAGCTTTGCCACGCACTTACTCGAACGTGGCTTAAGCCTGCGCCATATCCAGTCATTATTGGGCCATGCCAGCCCGACCACTACCGCACGCTATACCCACCTGACCGAGTTCACTGAGCAATCGTCTCGCCACACCCTTAACGCCCTGATCAATGAAATCCACATTGATTTGAAGAAGGTGTGAGCATGCAATTACAATCCATTCTTGAGCAATACAAAGCCCCCTTCATTGAAAAACACGGCCAGCATTTAACCGCTACTCAACGAAAGGCCATGCACGCCATCGCGCGTTGTCGCACACCCGGCTCGGGGATGCTGCAGGTTGAGTGTGCACAGTGCGAGCACAGCCAGTGGCAGGCGCTGCCCTGCGGTAACCGAAGCTGCCCGCTCTGCCAGAACTATGAAGTCAGCCAGTGGTTAGATCGGCAAAAGAAAAAACTGCTGCCGGTGGATTATTTTATGGTGACTTTTACCTTGCCCTGTCAATTGAGAGAACGGGTACGTCACAATCAAAAAATAATCTACAGTCTCTTTTTCGACTGCGCCAGCAGTACGCTTAAAGACTTTGGCCTCAACCCGGATAAACTGGATGCTGAGCTGGGCTTAACTGCAGTATTACACAGCCATGCTCGCAACCTGGATTACCATCCACACATTCACGTCATCGTGCCTGGTGGCGGCGTTAATAAAAACCGCAAACAGTGGAAGAAGCTTAAAGGCAAATATCTGTTCAATGAATTTGCACTGGCGGCTGTTTTTAGAGCACGC
>JAQICG010000150.1 GCA_027858635.1 Gammaproteobacteria bacterium
GTTCCTGCCGAGGCCTATGAAGCCCTTATGGATAAACTTGAAGATGTTGAACTGGCTGCGATTGTTGAAGCAAGAAAAGATCAGGAAGAAATAGCGGTTAATATTGATGAGCTATAAGCTTTTATTCAAAGCTGACGCCCTTAAAGAATGGAAATCGCTAGATAATTCGATACGGAAACAGTTCTTAAAAAAACTAAAAGAAGTGCTCGTTAATCCACGTGTTGAGCCAGCCAGGTTATCAGGTATGAAAGACTGCTACAAAATTAAACTTCGTAGTAGTGGATATCGATTAGTCTATGAGGTTCGTGACTCGCAACTGGTTGTTTCTATAGTTGCTGTTGACAAACGTGAACGAAACCTTGTTTATAAAGCAGCGATAAAAAGAATATGATTGCCCCAAGTAACAAATATCGTAGGTCTGCTCCTGCCCGATTTTGCTATAACAGTCTTAGTCTCCGGGCCTCAGCTAAATGATGGTTTTAGACCTTCATCTCTATGCTAATTTGTAACATAGGACATACCCCCCACAAAAGGGTAGAATCCCCGCTTTGCTGCCAACTGCCAACTTTATCCCCATGCTACGCCTTACAGAAATTAGACTTCCCCTCGGTCATTCGCCGGATGAGCTCCAGCAGGCGATTCTCAGGCGTTTGCAGATTGATGCTGATGCACTGCTTAACTATTCCGTGGTTCGCCGTGGGTTTGATGCACGCAAACGCGGGGCGATTGTGGCGGTGTATTCGCTGGATGTTGAGGTGGCTGATGAGGCGTTGTTATTGCAGCGTTTTAGTGACGATCACCACGTCAAAGCGGCACCGGATACGGACTACAAGTTTGTCGCGCAGGCGCCTGAAAATCTCAGCAATCGGCCGGTGATTATCGGCACTGGCCCGTGTGGCTTTATGGCCGGGCTGTTGCTTGCGCAGATGGGTTTCAAGCCGCTGATTCTGGAGCGTGGCAAATCTGTGCGGCCGCGCACCAAAGATACCTGGGCGCTGTGGCGTGAGCATAAACTCAATCCCGAGTCGAACGTGCAGTTTGGTGAAGGTGGCGCGGGGACATTTTCCGACGGAAAGCTGTATACCCAGATCAAAGACCCGCGTCATCTGGGCGTGAAGGTGTTGCAGGAATTTGTCAAAGCGGGCGCGCCGGAGGAGATTCTTTACGTCAGCAAGCCGCACATCGGTACTTTCCGGCTGGTGAGCATGGTGGAGAGCATCCGCGAGCAGATTGTTGAACTCGGTGGTGAGTTCCGTTTCGAGAGTCGCGTAACCGACATTGAAATCGAGCAGGGTCAGGTACGTGGTGTGACGCTGGCTAACGGTGAGCGCATCGCAGCCGATCACGTCATTCTCGCCGTCGGCCACAGCGCACGCGATACCTTTCAGATGCTTCATCAGCGCGGTGTTTACATCGAAGCCAAACCTTTTTCGATCGGCTTTCGCATCGAACACCCGCAGGCACTGATCGACGAATGCCGTTACGGTTCGTTCGCCGGTAACCCCGAACTCGGCGCTGCCGATTACAAACTGGTGCACCACTGCAAGAACGGCCGTAGCGTATATAGTTTCTGCATGTGCCCCGGCGGCACTGTAGTCGCGGCCACTTCCGAAGAGGGCTGCGTGGTTACCAACGGCATGAGCCAGTATTCACGCAACGAACGCAATGCCAACAGCGGTATCGTGGTTGGTATCACGCCGGAGGATTTTCCTGATGATAATCCACTGGCGGGCATCGAACTACAACGCGAACTGGAAGCACACGCGTTTGTGCTGGGCGGCAGCAATTACGATGCGCCGGGGCAACTGGTCGGTGATTTTCTCAAGGGCCAGCCATCAACCAAACTCGGCAGCGTACAGCCTTCCTATACACCGGGTGTACACCTGACCGATCTGAGTACAGCACTGCCTGATTACGCCATCGAAGCCCTACGCGAAGCCCTGCCCATGTTCGAACGCAAGATCAAAGGTTTCGCCATGTCCGATGCCGTACTCACCGGCGTGGAATCCCGCACCTCATCACCGATACGCATCAAGCGTAATAATGGCGATTATCAAAGTATCAACACCAAAGGCCTTTACCCCGCCGGAGAAGGCGCAGGTTATGCCGGTGGTATATTATCGGCAGCGGTGGATGGTATCGAAGTCGCCGAAGCGGTGGCGTTGAGTATGGTGGCGAAGCGAGATTGATTGGGTAAAGCTAAAAACTTTTTTCACCGCAGAGGTTTTTTAGGTTTTAAGTCAAAAGCTTTTACCGCAGAGGTCGCAAAGAACGCGGAGAAAACATAATTGATGTTTGAGTGTGTAACTGTTTTTAGCTTTGATGCTTGAAACGATCTGCTTAATAACTGATTATGATTTTATAAAAAATTACGGTTTTCTCTGCTTTATTTGCGACCTCTGCGG
>JAQICG010000441.1 GCA_027858635.1 Gammaproteobacteria bacterium
CCAGGGTTTGATTAGCGTTGGTAGCGTGCAGCGTCGTCAGGCAGAGATGGCCAGTATCGGCATAGCGCAGAGCCGCCTGCATGCCATTACGATCACGGACCTCACCTAGCATAATGACATCGGGCGTTTCACGCATGGCTTCACGCAGCGCGTTATCGAAGGAGAGCGTATCCAGCCCGATCTCCCGCTGCCCCACCACCGACTTTTTGTGCCGAAACATAAACTCAATCGGATCTTCGATGGTCAGAATATGCCCGGTCTCATTGCCGTTGCGATAATCAATCATGGACGCCAGCGAGGTCGACTTACCCATGCCCGTGGCACCCACTACCAGCACCAGCCCTTTTTTCTGACTGATCATGGTTTTGTACAGATCGGGCAGACCCAGATCCTTCAGGCTCGGAATATCCGAGCGGATGTAACGAATCACCATCGAGACTTCGCCGCGCTGCATGTAGACATTGACGCGGAAACGCCCGAGGTCGGTATAGGACATGCCCAGATTCATCTCCAGATTTTTTTCAAAATCCTGAATCTGAGCCGGAGTCAGCAGGTCGTAGGCCAGCTTCTTGGTCATGCCGGGCGTCAGCATGCTCTTGCCGACCGGGCGCATGGTGCCTTCAATGCGAATGCTCACCGGCGCACCGGTGGTGAAATAGAGATCCGATGCCTGCTGTTCTGACATCAGTTTAAGATAAGGCTGTAAATTCATTAATTTAACTCCCGCAGTCGACTACCTGAGTCGACCATTTGATTGTTCAGCCGGATCTTCCGCCATTTGCAGCTTGTCGAGTCCGCTCATCAGATCCTCTTTTTTGGAGTCCTTGCCTTCCAGCTTAAACTTAAGCCTCAGGTCATTCAACGAATCGGCATTGCGCAGGGCATCTTCATAGCTGATCTGGCCCGCTTCACTCAACGTGAACAGGGCCTGGTCAAAGGTCTGCATGCCCTGTTCATTGGACTTGGAGATCAGCTCTTTCATTTCGTGAACCTGCCCCTTGAAAATCAGATCCGCCATGAACGGGGTATTGATCATGACCTCTACCGCCGCGATGCGCCCTTCTCCGGAAATGGAGGGAATCAGTCGTTGCGAGATCAGGCTTTTCAGATTCAGGGAGAGATCCATCAGCAGCTGCTGACGTCGCTCTTCGGGGAAAATGTTGATAATGCGATCCAGCGCCTGATTGGTGCTATTGGCGTGCAGGGTAGACAGGCACAGATGCCCGGTCTCGGCGAAGGCCACCGCATACTCCATGGTCTGGCGATCACGAATTTCACCAATCAGAATCACATCCGGTGCCTGACGCAGGGTATTTTTCAGCGCAATTTCATAGCTCTCGGTATCCACACCCACTTCGCGCTGGGTGACAATGCAGCTGCGGTGGTTATGGACAAACTCGATGGGGTCTTCGATGGAGATGATGTGGCCTTTGCTGTTCTCATTGCGGTATCCCACCATGGCGGCCAGCGAGGTCGACTTACCGGAACCGGTCGCCCCTACAAAAATCACCAGGCCGCGTTTGGTCATGGCGATCTCTTTCAATACCGGCGGCAGGTTCAGATCACCAAATTCGGGAATTTCCGACTGGATTCTGCGCAGCACCACGCCCACCGAACCACGCTGAGTAAAGGCGTTGACGCGGAAGCGGGAAACCCCCGGCAGACTGATGGCAAAATTACATTCCTGCGTGGATTCAAATTCGGTGGACTGCTTGTCGTTCATGAGCGAGCGCACCAGCACCTGAGTATGCTGCGGACTCAGTGCCTGATTAGACAAAGATTCCATGGCACCATCGACCTTGATCGACGGCGCCGCTCCCGCCGTCACAAACAGATCCGAGCCGCCTTTCTGCACCATGGTGCGCAGAAGATCGTGCATATATCGTATAGCCTTATCGCGATCCATCTCAGAGATTACCTCATTTTTTTATTTAACTAAGCACATCCGGGAGAGCAATATAACGCTAGAAATTATCCTTGTTCGCCGCTTTCTTTCTGGCTTCGTCTTTATTGATCAAGCCCTTTGACAGCAGCTCCTGCAGATTCTGATCCAGGGTCTGCATGCCGATCGACTGCCCGGTCTGAATCGCCGAATACATCTGGGCGACTTTGTTCTCCCGAATCAGGTTACGAATCGCCGGCGTGCCGATCATGATTTCATGCGCCGCGATACGACCGCCGCCCACTTTCTTCAGCAGGGTCTGTGAAATAACCGCTCGCAGAGATTCGGACATCATAGCTCGCACCATCTCCTTCTCTGCTGCCGGGAACACATCCACGATACGGTCAACGGTTTTCGCGGCCGAACTGGTATGCAGCGTACCGAATACCAGATGCCCGGTCTCCGCTGCCGATAAGGCCAGACCGATGGATTCAAGATCGCGCATTTCGCCCACTAGAATCACATCGGGATCTTCACGCAACGCTGAACGTAAGGCGTCGGCGAAACCGAGTGTATCACGATGCACTTCACGCTGATTGACCAGTGATTTTTTGCTTTCATGCACAAACTCTAACGGATATTCGATGGTCAAAATATTGCCGTAGTGGTTTTCATTCACATAATTAACCATAGCCGCCAGAGTGGTCGATTTACCCGAACCCGTGGGTCCGGTCACCAGCACCATGCCGCGCGGAGTATTGGCGATATCTTCAAAAATCTTCGGCGCGCCCAGATCCTCCAGAGACAGAATTTTGGAAGGAATGGTACGAAAAACCGCACCCGCGCCCCGGTTGTGATTAAAGGCGTTGACACGAAAACGGGCGAGCCCGGGAATCTCAAAAGAAAAGTCGGTTTCCCAGTACTCCTCAAAAGTTTTTCGCTGTTTGTCGTTCATGATGTCATACACCATGCTGTGAACGTCTTCGTGCTCCATCAGATCAACATTGATACGTCTGACATCACCATCGACACGGATCATCGGTGGCAGGCCTGCCGACAGATGTAAGTCAGAGGCCCCGTTTTTGACACTGAATGCCAGAAGTTGTGCAATATCCATCAATTCCCCCAGGTGTTTCTATTATTCTCTTAGTGACCCGACCAACATGGCTGAATTAAATCGGATCGCTGAATGTGTATACCCTACTACTTATAGCCAATAAATCACTGCCCTTCACGTTATTTAACGGTCTTTATCGGAAAATCTTTTATCATCGGCTAATGCGGTTTCACAGGCTATGTTAGAATTTTCATTTAAACAAGCACTTAACTATGGCCTGGAACTAAAACTGACCCGATGAATACCACAATTGCTTTTATTGGTGGTGGCAACATGGCCGCCAGCCTGATCGGAGGCCTGATATCGTCCTCAGCACCGGCAGCAAACATCATGGTGGCTGAACCGGATCAGGAACAGCGCAGCCGACTGCAACAGGAGTTTGCTGTTCACACCACTGCGGATAACAGCGACACGCTGAACGCTGACGTGGTGATACTGGCGGTCAAGCCCCAGCTGCTGCAAATAGTGTGTCGAGCACTCAGCGAAACACTCAACCAGTCCGGCCGGCAACCCCTGTTTATCTCCATTGCCGCCGGGGTGCGCAGTGACGACATTGATCGCTGGCTGGGAGGCAATCGCGTTATTGTGCGTGCCATGCCCAACACGCCCTCTCTGCTGGCTTCAGGTGCAACCGGGCTTTATGCCAACCCGCGCGTCAACGCCGCACAGCAAACCGTGGCGGAAACCATTCTGCAAGCTGTCGGCATAACGCTATGGGTCAATGAAGAGGACGAGCTGGATGCGGTAACTGCGGTCTCGGGGAGCGGCCCGGCCTATTTTTTCCTGCTGATGGAAGCCATGCAGCAGGCGGGCGTCAAGCTGGGCCTGACTCCTGAAACCGCTGAAAAACTGGTTATCCAGACCGCGCTGGGTGCCGCGCAGATGGCCGATCATAGCGAGATGGATGCTGCCACCCTGCGTGCCCAGGTCACCTCCAAAGGCGGCACCACCGAACAGGCCATCAACCATTTCCAGCAGGCGGGTTTCGAGCCGCTGGTGGAAAGTGCCATGCAGGCGGCTTACGACCGCTCCCGAACTCTGGCTAACGAACTGGGTAAAGATCAATCATGAACTACGATAATCCTCTTGTCTTTCTTATTAACACACTGTTCGATATTTATATCGCCATCGTCATGCTGCGCTTTCTGCTGCAACAGGTCGGGGCGGACTTCTATAATCCTATTTCACAGTTTATTGTCAACGCCACTCAAAAACCGGTGCTGCTGAGTCGAAGCCTTATTCCCAGTGTTCGAGGCGTTGATCTGGCCACGCTGGTGCTGGTGCTGCTGCTGATTGTGATCAAACTGAGCCTTCTGCTGGCGCTGGGCGGCATTGCCCCTTCACCGGTCGCGCTGCTCGTGCGCAGTCTATATGATCTGATTACGCTGGTTTTCAATATCTTATTTTATGCCATCATCGTGCAGGCGATTCTTAGCTGGGTGAACCCCGATCCCCGCAACCCGGTCTCCGGCCTGCTGAGCAGCCTGACTCGACCCATTTTGCGCCCCATCAGAAGCCGTTTGCCGCTGATGGGGCGCAAAATGGGTCGAGTCAGGC
>JAQICG010000189.1 GCA_027858635.1 Gammaproteobacteria bacterium
CCGCCAACCAATATAAGCCCCCTCTCCATCAGGGAGACGGACGGGGTGAGGGTGGGTTAAGCAGTAAATTCCTGCCCGTGCCATGTAGCGAAAAATGGCCGTAAACAAACAGCAATACAGAAAGAAATTTAACGAAGTTAAAACACTTTTCATTTCAAGATCTGTGTATGTAAACCAGAATGCTCCGATTATTGGCATTGGTGTGGTGTGCTTTGAAGTGGAATTCAGTTAACTGCTGCAAGTAAAGGGCTTCGACCTCTTTAGTTAAAATCATTTCAAGAGGATCAGACTCGATTGTTTTTAAACAAGTTTCAATCGAGGCTGAACCACTGCTGTCCCACAAACTTGTCATTTCGGAAGAGGCCGGAATCCAGGTGTTTGACTGCGCTGTTTAATCAGTGAGTTACTGGATACCGGCCTGCGCCGGTATGACGTTATTCCTATTTTGAAACTTCATGTCCATGTACAGCCCAATATCCTGAAATCACTACTGCGATAATATTAATCATACTTCCATGATTATAATGTGGGACAGCAGTAAGGCTGACCCCCATTGGTCGTTATGCCACGGATGTTTGGTATGTGCGCTAGCGTACCGACTGAGGCCAGATGAGCCATTATGCTTTTGCCATAGCGTTGGTCATCCTTACGAATATTTATTCTATAGAAGTCGCAGATTAGATGATTTACGACTGCATCAAAGTAAAAACGCTTGATTATCGATTTCTGTATAAATACAACAAGAGGAAATAGTCATGCTTGAAATTATCGCAATCATCCTGATTGTTCTCTGGTTACTCGGTCTGGTTTCATCCTACACCATGGGCGGATTCATTCATCTACTGCTGGTTATCGCCATAGTGGTGATATTGATTCGTGTTATTAAAGGTCGTCGTGTTCTGTAAAGACTTTGCCAGTAAACGGCCACACCTATGTATGAGTTGTGGTCGTAAAAGGCAGAAACGCACGACAGTTAGTTGACACCTTATCAAAGCAGAGCTTCATGAGTAGTACCACCCCATGTGTAGCAGCAGAACTTCCTGCACCTAAACAGGCCGCTGAAAATCACATCAGCTTGCCGGGAACTGCCCGGGGTCTGGCGATTGGCATTCTCGCCACCGCTGCGGTTTTGTTCATACTCGAATCGGCGCAGGGTCTTCTTATATCTTTAATACTGGGGGTCATTATTGCTTACACACTAAATCCCGTAGTGGTCTGGCTGGAGTGGATCAAAATTCCACGGGTACTCGGTGCCGGTATTGTGGTGCTGACAGTGATATCTATTATAGGACTGGGAACTTACGCATTACGCGGCCAGGTACAGGGCATCCTCAGCCAGTTACCCGCAGCGGCAAACAAAATAACTACCGGCCTGGCCAGCATGAAAAAAGGCCAGCGCAATAATATGAAAAATGTGCAGGCGGCGGCGACTGCAATGGAAAAAGTCACTAATCCTTCAAGTGCCGAAGCAAAAGCCACGCATGTCGTGGTTGACGAGCCCACATTCGAGATTAATAACTTTCTCTGGGTAGGCTCTAAAGGAGCGCTGGAAATTATTGCTCAGGTCGCCATGGTGCTGTTTCTGGTTTATTTTCTGCTGCTGGCGGCTGACACTTTCAAACGTAAACTGGTGCGAATTACCGGGCCACCATTGTCACGAAAGAAAATCACTGTTCTCATTCTCGATGACATCAACAGTTCCATCCAGCGATATATGCTGATGTTATTACTGACCAACGTGCTAGTTGGGCTACTTGCCTGGCTAGCGTTTAACTGGATAGGCCTGGAAAATGCAGGTGCCTGGGCCGCTGTAGCTGGCGTATTACACATCATCCCGTATTTCGGGCCGGGTGTCGTCGCCATCGCTGTTGGTATGGCCGGATACATGCAATCCGAATCCTTAAGTCTGGTGCTGCTGGCATCAGGATCCATGCTGGCGATTTCAACCGTGGTCGGCACTTTCATTACCACCTGGATGACCGGAAGGATTGCCAAAATGAATACCGCGGCCGTGTTTATCTCGATACTGTTCTGGTCATGGCTATGGGGACTCTGGGGAATGCTGTTGAGTCTGCCGATTATTGTCATCGTAAAAGTCGTCTCTCAGCACGTGCCGCGACTCATGATTGTGTCGGAACTGCTTAGTGAATAAGGCGTGCTGCGCTTACAAATTTTGAAGATAACTCAAAATAGATTTTTTAACTTACAACACAACAAAGGAATACATCATGACCGCAAAAACACAAAACCCACGAGACAGGCTGATAGATGATTTTAAAACAGTCATACAGGATGCCGAAGAACTGATCAAGGCAACTGCCGGTCAGACCGGTGATAAAGTGACTGCAGTACGTACACGCGCAGAAGAAAATTTACGCGAAGCACGGCGCAAACTGGATGAAATGGAAAATGACTTTTTGATACGAGGTAAAGCAGCAGCCAGAGCAACCGATCAACTGGTGCACGATAAACCCTGGCAGTCAGTAGCCATTGCTTCAGCAGTAGGCGTAGTGCTCGGCTTGCTGATTAGTCGGCGCTAGCGCATGGAAACTGATAATACCGAGACAGTAGAACCAGGCCCTGGACGTACCACGGGCCTACTGGCTTCCTTGCAACAAATGCTGGGCTCGTTTACCGAAATACTGTATACCCGGCTAGAAATCCTGTCCACTGAAGTGGAAGAAGCAGGCATGCTAGTCGGGCAGCTAGTCGTCTATGTTATGGTGTCGGTATTATTTCTCGCCCTGGGATTGTTACTGCTAACTGCGTTCATTATTAAAGCCTCGCCTGAAGCGTATCAGTTATATGTACTGGGTGGTTTTGCGATTTTTTATCTATTGCTCGCTGCTGTTATCGCACAACGGCTGATGCACAAACTCAGAACCCGATCCCGGTTGTTTTCGACCACACTGTCCGAGCTAGATAAAGATCGAATTCGCCTTAGCTCTCGCTCATGAGTAAGCGCCTCATCTATTTAAAACAACGGCGCGCATTACTGGTATCCCAGGCCGCAGTGCAACGCAGTGAACTGCCTTTTATTACGCAGGACCTGCAACAACATCTACGTCTGGTGGATATGAGTTTGGCTATTGTGAGCGTTATTCGCAAACATCCGGCGCTCACACTCGCGAGTGCCTCTCTGTTGTTCCCTGCGCGCCAGAATAGAATGATAACCTGGAGCAGAAGACTTTTCACCTCATGGGAAGTATTCGCTCTGGTGCGTAAGCAATGGCGTAATGCCAGATAGTCGCAAAACTGCTGGGATGGGGCAGGAATACACTGACGCGAAAAATTAAAGAACTGAATATTTAATGCAAAATATATATTCACCGCAAAGACGCAGAGAAGTGCAAAGAATCTGGTTCACAGATAAATGCAGATAGACGCAGATAAAAAACTAATGCTTTACCCGTAAAGTTACAAAAAGCACCATTAAAGTTTAACTAACGGAAGCCCGCCAAAAATACAGAAAACCGCCAACCAATATAAGCCCCCTCTCCATCAGGGAGAAGGACGGGGTGAGGGTGGTTTAAGCAGTAAATTCCTGCACGGGCCATGTAGCGAAAAATGGCTGTAAACAAACAACACGGAAAATAGGTGTTAGAGCACAATCTGAGAGGTGAAAAAGAAAAGGTCAGGG
>JAQICG010000049.1 GCA_027858635.1 Gammaproteobacteria bacterium
CGGTAGACCACGGCCAGCGTGCTCATGCACTGCATGGCAAACACGTAGAACACCAGCAGCGAAAACGCCCGCGCCGGCGTGAAAAACGGCTGGCCATTGGCGTCTTTTTCGGCGAGGTCGATTTTCAGGCGAAGGTTGTTGGCGCCATCAGCATTCTTCAGCGCATCGTCGAGGGTTATTTTTCCCGCGTTGTAAAGAGCCAGCAGTGCCATGTCGAAAGTCTGCATGCCCATGGGGGCTGATTTTTCCATCACCTCCTTGATTTCCAGGATTTCACCGCCCTTGATCAGGTCAGCAATGCGCGGTGAGTTGAGCAGGATTTCGATCGCCGCACAGCGTTTTTTGTCGACGGTGGGTACGAGCCGTTGCGAGACAAAACATTGTAGATTGATGGAGAGGTCGCTGAGCAGGGAGTTGCGTTTTTCTTCCGGGAAGAAATTAATAATGCGATCCAGTGCCTGATTGGCATTGTTTGCATGCAATGTGGAGATGGCCAGATGACCGGTTTCGGCAAAGGCCAGAGCGTGCTCCATGGTTTCACGGTCACGAATCTCACCAATGAGAATAACGTCGGGGGCCTGACGCAGGGTGTTTTTCAGGGCGTCTGCAAAGGAGTCGGTGTCCACGCCTACTTCGCGCTGATTGATGATGCAGCCCCGATGCTGGTGCACGAACTCGATGGGGTCTTCAATGGTAATGATATGGCCCTTGGAGTTCCTGTTGCGATGATCGATCAGAGCGGCCAGGGAGGTCGACTTGCCTGAGCCGGTGCCGCCAACGAAAAGAATAAGTCCGCGCTTGAGCATGATAACTTTCTGCAAGACATCGGGCAGGCCAAGGTCTTTGAGGTTGGGAATGTCAGTGACGATGTTGCGGATGACCATCGAGCACTCATTGCGTTGCCTGAAGATGTTGACGCGAAAACGGCCAATATCACTCAGAGACAGCGCCAGATTCATTTCCGGCTTGATGCGAAACTCCTCTTTCTGCTTCTCATTCATGATCTCATTGGCAAGGCTTTCCACCCAGCCCGGGGGCGCAGGGTCCTTGCCCAGCGGGGTCAGTGCGCCGCTGAATTTCGCGCTGGGTGGCGCACCGGTGGAGAGATAGAGATCGGAACCGCCTTTTTCGGCGAGAATTTTTAAAAGGGGCGTTACTTTCATGTCAGGGCTGTCTTTATTATTATTTGGAGCATAAGTATACAGATTGTATGGAAGTTATGAAAAGAGGAGAAAAGCTTAAAAAGAAATAAACGACAGGCGCACTGAACTGGCGTATGAATGGTAGTGATAAAGGCATAAGTTATTGTAAATTAAATATTATTTGAATATTAGTTGTGTGTACAGGGTAATTCGTATGGATAAATAGGCGGGGGGTATCTAAAATGAGCCACCACAGAGAGTTGCAATAAAGAGAGGCGGTTTTGGCGATAACAATCGAAGAAGGTGAGCAGTATGTGCGTCCCGATAGGCGCATGAGGGATACGCGACAGTCTAAATTGCAGCTTATTTGTCTGCAACTGGCTGCGCTGGGGCACAAGTGTCAGTTGAGCAAAGAGCAAGGCTATCTCTCTGTCGCCGACAGCCTGATCAAAAACTATTCAGAATACCGGCGTATGTTCGCGGAATACAGGTGTCCGGCCGATCAGCGCATACAGGATTTCCTCAATGGCTACCTACAGCGTAACGGGGTTGAGCAGCGCATCAAGTTGCCCGCCGAAACCTTCTCCCTGAATGAGGCCGGCGTGGCCAGAGAGCTGTCCCTGCCGCTGAGTGGTAACAGATACAAGTCCGATCTGCTGGAGTCCTATCGCGTCAGGCAGGGGGTTTTGCACAATCCCAAAAATGATCGACGCACCACCTCCGGGGTGTTTCATATCGTGGAGGGCGGACTGCCGATTCCAGCAGATAAAAAAGCGGTACCGGTGAATGTCTATGCCAATTTATTGCAGTTGGCGCTCGATCCCCCTGAGGATTTAATGGCTCTGCCCATTTCGAGCGGTTTGCCCAAGCCTATCAATTTATGGGTCTCGTTGTTAATGCGGCCCATTGTGCAACCTGAAGTAGAAGGGGTGTTACCGGAAAAAACGCTGGAGACCCGCTTTTTTGCCCCCGGCGGATTGGTCGCGAATCTTGATTTTGTGGAGGCCATCTTTGGTAACGGCGGCGACCCCTTCCTCTCGGAAAATGATGCCGCCCTCGATATCAACCACTGGACCGGTCACAGTGGCTGCGTCATTCTAGCCCCGCACCTCACCGGACTGAGCAAAAAAGCCCTGGGCTTGCCGCATTACGACGAGGCCGACGAAAGACAACGCGATGAGGGCATGTGCTGGAAAGAGGATGATGATCTCTACAATGAGGGCAATGCCTTTAAAATGGTGTGCCGTGATATGAACGGCGTAATGGTCACCATTATTGCCGACAATTATTTCGGCTACAGCAAAAAAGAGATCAAATCCCAGATCAGTTATTCAGCCAATCTGTTTGGTGGCGCGGAAGAGGAGCACGCCGGGGGTGCAGTGGCATTCCCGCGTTTTAATCTGGGCGAGAGTTATCTGCCCAAGATAGAAAAGGAGATGATTAACCATACCTTCGCCTGGATGTGTGAGCAGCACGGCGATCGAATCGAAATAAAGGACGAAGGTTGCGCCAGCGATAAAAACTGGCCAAACATTATCTACATTCCCGAAGATGCCCAGGTCAGCATGCAGGGGCAATCGATTCGCTGGAAGAAAAACGGCAAAAAACAGCAGATTAAGTTGCTGACGAAATACACCTATGTCTATCCCAGTGGCTTTCGCGTACACCTGCAAAAACATCCTCAGGCACCCAGCTGGCGTTTGATCGGTACCCTGGGCGAAGGCACCTTCTGTCATAAGCCGAGTACGGTGTCCGGCGGCGGCAAGTCAGAGATTTCCAAATCGATTCAGGATTCGATGATCTCCGGACCGGTGTATGTGGGCGATTTTGAAGAGGAACTGGATCAGGTGGAGGCCATTTTTAATCATGATTACTCCACCCGCTTTAAAGACCCGGAAGTAAAAGACAGCCGTGAACTGCTGCACAAGGCGCGCAGTCTGGGTTCGGTTATCCGTATGCTCACCCCCTCCAGAACCGACTACAACAAAGAGTACAACCAGTGGCTGGAAACCATTCCGCAGCACATTCTGGCGCTGGTGTACCTGATCAAGCGCTTTTACCGACAGGAGTGGAAAGGCCGCTGGCGAAAACATTTCTCGGTGGATGAGGTCAACGGCAATCCCGGTCACGAGCTTAAATATGATGGCCGTAAACTGATGACCAGTTACCTGCGCGTGGGCACGCACAGTGACGGCACCTGGCGGCTGTACAAGTTGCGACAGGATTTTGTGGCGGCGACGAAACTACAGACCGAAGATGATATTAGCGCCACCACCGTGGTGCCGGTTGAACAGCTGGCCGGTCTCAATCCCCGTTATCACACAAAGAGTGTGAAGCTGGTAAAAAACTGCGAGCAGCGATTGTTTCAGCGACCCGACGATGCGGTGATTCGCGGCCATGATAAACAGACCGAATCGGATCTGGCGGAAGCGGGAAATTTCATCTCCAATTTTGCGCCACTGTCCAATGTCGATGCCAACAACCTGATTGAAGATGCGGTGGGCCTGCAAGAGTATTCCGAACCGATGCAAGCTTTGATCAACGAGGCGGCAGCAGGCGGCGAAGATGAATATTTTGTCTCCTCCGCTCATCCTCGGCTGGTTGGTGGCAAGCCGAGCCTGAATGTGCGTTATCTACAGATACGCCCTGACCTGGCCGATTCGCGCAGCGCCTATCTGGCGAGGCTGGGTACCAGTCTGTCGCGCGGCCTGTCGGCCGATCAGCCGGTCTACTATCCGGTGAATGCGGTGTTGCAGGGGCGCAGAAATAACCCGCAGGATAAGGCGGCCGGCATCCGGCCGCTGGCGGTTTACAACCCCATCCATTATCAGGAACTGCCGGAACTGTTTATGGATTTGATCTGTAGTCTGACCGGTAAATCGCCCTCGACTACCGGTGCAGGCTCGGAAGGCGCGCTCACCAAGGGACCCTTCAATGCCCTTTCCACCACGGCCGACCTGAATAATGCCCTGGTCTCCTATATGCTGTGCGGCCATGACGGCTTCAGCAGTGCCGCCGGTTATATCGGTGCGCGGCGGCGGGTTGATCACGACATCAGCATGCTGATTCCGGAGATCTGGTGTCGCCTGCCGGTGGCGCAGCGTGACCCTGAATATCTAATCGAAAAAGGCTGCCTGGAGAAGCTGAAAGATTTCGAGCACGAAGGCAAAATCATTCGCGCCAGCCGCCTGGGCTACCGCATCACCGAAAAATTTGTCCATGCCTTTTTCGGCAAGGTGTTCGATACGCCTACGATTGTTTTTGATGAAGCCATGCTCAAGCCGGAGACGCAGGACAGGGAAGCCTATATCGATGGCATCAACAATATCACCGAAGCACAGGAAATGGTGGCGCTAGCCTATTTCGAAGACGGCTCCATTAATGACGCTTGCCCACCGTTGCAAGCCGTGCTGCACCTCATGGCATACGGCGAATATACCGGCAAAACAATCGACGATACCTCAATCCGGGAAATGTTCACCCGCGACTATCTGATGCAGAGTGACTGGTATCAGCAGCGCCTGCGTATCAAGCAGCAGAGGGATGCTCAGTTGTGGAAAATGAATCGGGATTATGTCGAACAGAGGATGGATGAAACGCCGGAAAATGAGACCGAAGAGTGGGCCGTGTTACAGGGGCGAATCGAGAAAGCCGATGAGATGCTGGAGTGGGTCAGCAGCCAGAGTTATCTGGATAGCTTGCAGGGTTCGCTGGGTGCGGACTGGATTCACAGAGACGCCTGATTTTTGGCGCAGCGGAGCCGGCTTTTGAGACTGCTCAGGCAGGTTAAAGGGGACGCTACCCTTTTACTGAAAATGAGATGCATCTCTTATAGACCTGACCCGTTTTTCTTACTTCTGGGAATATTATTAGAAATTGCTATTACTATTTACTTGATATAGTCTATACAGAGAGAGAAATGTTAGTTAACTCTACATCTGGAGTAAGTATTATGCCACAAACTAATTCTAGACCGCAATTTGATCCACAAAATGTAAATAATGCAGCATTACAGGCATTCTTTAACCTTTCCAATAAATGGGGTTTGTCTGCAGCACAGGAACGTACATTACTTGGCTCTCCTGCATCATCCACATTTTTTAAATGGAAATCTGAGAAAAGTGCGAGAAATCTTGATCGTGATACATTAGAACGTATTAGTTATTTATTGGGGATATATAAAGATTTAAATATATTACTGCCCTCAAAGCGCGCTGCTGATGAATGGATTAAAAAACCTAATTCAGCACCGCTTTTTAATGGCACCAGTGCACTAGAGCGTATGCTGGGTGGCTCTATAACAGATTTGTCTGATGTGAGACGATATTTGGATGCTGAACGTGGTTAAGATGCCTGATCTAGTAAGACTTGATTGGGAGCGACAGTATAGAATTATTCCCTCAAAATTTCCCTCAATAAATTTCTTTGAGGATCTTGCTAATCCAGCTTTAATGGATGAATTGGCATATATCGAAGGTTTAACAAATGACAGACTTCGTGATGAAATAGGCGAAATAGCCCTAGTTGCCAAAGATGATCGTGTCTCAGGACCAGGTTCATCGCCCGTGATGGCATCATTCACTCATATAGAAAGAAGCAGTCGTTTTACAGATGGTACTTTTGGTATTTATTACGCTGCTAATTCACTTAAAACCGCGATTAGCGAAACTAGTCACCATCGGTCAATATTCCTGTCTGCGACCAATGAAGACGCATGTGAAATTGACATGCGCGTCTATGTTGGGGAAGTGGCTAAAGAAATGCACGACATTAGAGATATTACTGTCTATGGTGATTTCCATGATCCAGAAGACTACTCAAAGCCACAAGCTTTTGGTCTTGAAATGAAAAAGGAAAATAGCTGGGGCATCGTCTATCAGAGTGTTAGAGACCCTGATGGGCAGTGCGTAGCAATACTTAGACCTCCAGCTGTTTCGTTTCCGCGGCAAGGTAAGCATTTGGCCTATGTTTGGGATGGCACTAAAGTCAGTGATGTGTACGAGAAGAACAAACTGATCATGTAAAAACATATTTTCTTGGTGACCATGGAGGAAGTTATGCAGTTTCTGGCCATACACATGGATTAAAGGGGACGCTACCCTTTAACTTTTATATGTTCAGGCAAAAAAGCTGATCTGTTGTCTTCACAAAGGCGGCGGGTCGGGGGCTAAAAGACGATTGCGCTTCAGCTGATTCGGGAAGCGGAATATTATCTATCTGTCAGGCATAGAGATCACTCTGACAGCACGTTGCTGCCAGAGTGATCAGAATAAAAAATGGCTGCCCGCTATGAACGTCCTTGTTCGGGGCGTCGTCGTTTAGCTACAGCCTTTGGGGCGTGGTAGTCCGGCCACCTTGTTGGCACACTTGATCAGGCCTGTGGGAAACAGTGAGTAGATATATTTCTGATCACTGCGATCCTTGCCGAATTTTTTCTTCATGATCTTGGAAAAACTACGGGGGTCACAGACAGTACCATTCTCGATGAAATATTCACGAGCTTCATTGATAATGTCCCAGTGTTCCGGGGTTAATTCTTCAATCTGTTCATTTTTTGCGATTTGAACGGCGAGTTCTTCACTCCATTCATCGAGATTTTCAAGCCACCCAGCTTCGCTAAGCTCGATGATCTTGCCATTAACTTCTGCTTGCATATTGCGGCACCTGTTTAATAACCTAGTAAATTGATCAGGTATTATATACTGATTCTAAAAATTTACAAAGCCTAATTTAATAAAGGTTAATATTGCCGGCCTGATTCAGCATTAAGCCCATGATTCTATTGCATTTTTTCCTATCTGACCAGCTGGCGCTCGACTTCGTCGCGTTTTTCCCGCCCTTGCAGGCACTCGATCAGCGCCAGTACGAAGTCCATGGCCGTGCCGGGGCCACGAGAGGTGATAATCCGGCCGTCTATTTCAAGTGCGCTGGTGCGGACATCTAGCTGCGGATACCCATCCAGCGCACCGGGGTAGCAGGTGACCTGTTTGCCTTCAAGCAGCCCGGCTTCGGCCAGTACCCGGGGCGCGGCGCAGATGGCCGCGAGCCATTTTTGCTCACCTGCATGCTGTTGTAACAAGGTTTGCAGAGGCACGTTGTCGCGTAAATGGTCAGCCCCAGGCTGGCCGCCGGGTAGGGCAATTAAATCGAAGCGCTTATTGCCGAGCGCTTTAATTGTGGTATCAGGAACAAGACGGGTGCCGCGCGAGGCGGTAACAATCCGGTCGTCAAGGCCGGCGGTGGTGACCTCGACGCCGGCTCGAACCAGCAGGTCGATAATGGTGATCGCTTCGAGCTCTTCACAGCCCTGAGCAAGTGGAACCAGTGCACGTGACATGATTTTTGTTCCCCCGTAATTCAAGCAGTTTCGAAACCGGCACCAGTTCAATGCCGTGTTCAGCCAGTTTATCCAGATTGTTCCGTAGAAATGACAGCGTTGTCGGGTATGGATGCGCGATAGCAATAGCGTAACCCTTCTTTTTCGCGACGTCTATAAAGCGCTCGAACTGCTTGCGGATGGTTTCGGGTTTGGCGTCAGGATCAAGAAAGACATCACGCACTAAATTGGGAATCTGATAGTGGCTGGCGGTATCTGCAATCACCGATTTGTGGCTGGTCAGGCTATCGATAAAATAGACATTATCCAGGCTGGAGATTTCGGTCATGAGCCAGTCCATGTGGCCGGGATGCTGGCTCAGCAGGCTGCCCATGTGGTTGTTAATGCCGCGAACATGGGGCACAGAAGCCAGATTCTGTCTCAGCGACTGATCAAACTGTTGTCGCGTCATGTGTAATGTGAGCGTGCCGGGTGAGAGTCTATGGTGCTCAACAGACTGTAGCGGCAGGTGCAGCATGATCTCCTTGTTGTTGGCATGAGCCTGAGTCGCCAGCGTGGTGGCAAAGGCGGTCTGGGGGAGAATGGAGAGGGTCAGCGCGGCCGGAAAGTTGACCACAGTCTGCCCCTGTTCATAATTGTTGCCCAGGTCATCGATGATGATGCTGGCAATTTTTTCCGCGCCGGCGGCTGAGCTCGCAGCCAGTAATACAACGTAAACGAATAAGCGCCCGGCGTATTGATGAATATGGCCGGACATTTGGTCAGATGATCAGGGCTTGCGGCTTAAAATAGTCAGCCCCTTGAGCAGGACCAGCGCTTCATGCAGCTGATAGTCTTCGGCGGCCAAAACTTTTTCGTCCTCATCGGCATCAGCCTTTTTGGACTCAATCTCCTGCCGGATCTCCTCATCGGTCTTGTCCGGATTGGTAATGTGATTGCCAAGGTCGGCCTCTTTCAGGCGGAACAGGCTGCCACCTTCGGTTTTGGTCACCTTAAAATCACCGAGCAGAATATCGGGGGTGATGCCTTCGCTCTGGATGGAGCGACCGGAAGGGGTGAAATAACGGGCCGTGGTGATTTTAACCGCGCCACCGCTGCGTAGCTCCTGAATGGTTTGCACCGAGCCCTTGCCGAATGTTTTAGAGCCCATCAAGACAGCCCGCTGGTGATCCTGTAGCGCACCGGCGACAATTTCAGAAGCGGAGGCGGAGCCGCCGTTGACCAGCACGACGATGGGCGCACCGTTTAGAACATCACCCGGCTTGGCGTTAAATTCAAAACGGGAGTTGTTGACGCGCCCTTCGGTGTAAACCAGTTTGCCCTTGTCGATGAACAGATCGGAGATATCAGCGGCGGCATTGAGAACACCGCCGGGGTTGTTACGCATATCCAGCACCAGACCTTTGAGTTCTTCGCCAAACTCCTCTTTCAGCGAATTGATGGCTTTGAGCAGGTCAGCAGGCGTTTTTGACTGGAAGTTGGTGATACGGACATAGCCATAACCGGGTTCGAGCATCCGGCTTTTGATGCTGGCAACCTTGATGATGTCGCGGGTTACCTCAATGATCAGTGGTTTGTCTTCGCCGGCACGCACAATGGTGAGCCTGATGTCGGTGCCGGGTTTGCCGCGCATGAGCTTAACAGCGTCGTTCAGGCTCATGCCCTTCACTGACTGCTCGTCGAGACGTACGATAAGGTCGCCGGACTGAATGCCGGCTTCAAAGGCAGGGGTATCGTCGATGGGCGAAATGACTTTGACAAAGCCGTCTTCCATGCCCACCTGAATACCCAGACCGCCGAACTGGCCGGTGGTGCCGATCTGAAGCTCCTTGTATTCATCGGGATTAAGGTAGCTGGAGTGAGGGTCTAATCCCGAGAGCATGCCCTTGATAGCGTGCTCCAGCAGCACCTTGTCCTCGACCTCTTCAACGTAGTCGGATTTGATGCGTGAAAAGATATCTGAGAAATTACGTAACTCATTGAGGGGTAGTCCGTTAGTGACCTCCTTATTGGCGAATACGCTGTCAGTGACAGAGACGGAGACCCCGATGAGAATACCCATGGTCAGCAGAAGCGCGGCCGTGAATTGTTTAGTCATTAAATACTCCGTGCCATTTTGGCCGGTTAAATGCGTGTAAAGTTGATCTGAAATTATATTGACAGTGGGTCAGACTATAGCACCGTTAGAGCGAATACGGAGCATGACGTTCCCTGGAAAAAACGCTATTGTACCAAAGGCAACGGCTAACGGGATACGTGCTGTGGCACTTTATGTGTACACCAGCCGGTGGGGTTAATCGGTTTACCGCGTTCGCGAATTTCAAAGTAAAGCCCCGGCTTGGGCTGGCCGCCGCTGTCACCGGTAGTGGCGAGGGTTTCGCCGGCAGCCACCCAGTCGCCGGTCTGCTTGAGAAGGGTTTCATTATGGCCATACAGGCTCATATAACCCTGACTATGGTCAACGATAATAATAAAACCATAACCCTGTAGCCAGTCAGAGAAAGCGATGCGGCCGTGGCTGATAGCACGAACCGGCGTACCGTAAGGCGCGCTAATCAGCACCCCTTTCCATTTTAGGTCGCCCTGATGGCGGCTCTGTCCGTATTGAGCGAGAAACGGTCCGCCGACCGGCCAGGGCAGCTTTCCTTTTTGCTTATTGAAGGGTTTGCTCGAGCCAGGTGCGGCGGGAATATCAGCCAGCAACTGCCCCAGATTACGCAATAGCTCCTCAATTTTATTGCGGCTGGATTCGAGTCCGAGCAGAGTCTGCTCCTGATTGTTGATCTTCTTATCCAGCTGAGCGAGCAGCTGATTGCGCTGCAAGCGCTGTTTCTGGAGTGCGCGATGCTGGTTTTTACGGGCCGTGCGAGCCGTCTTCTGGGAAGCCAGGCTCCGGGACAGCTCTTCCTTCTGCTGCTGTTGTGTCTGAATCGACTGGATAAAGGACTGAATTTCAGATTCCCGGGCCCGGTTGAGGTAGCTGTAGTAAGCTTGAATGCGCCCGATCTCAGCCGGATCCTGCTGATTGAGCAGCATTTTCATGCTCTGTCGGGCGCCCATACTGTACGCCGAGCGGAGTTGTTCAGCGAGTATAAAGCGCTGTTTTTCCAGACGTCGGGCAAGCAGATCCAGCTCTTTTCTAAGCTGAGCAATGTGCGTGCTGAGCGTGTTGATTTTAGTTTCGGTGTTTTTGAGGGTCAGGGCGTTGGCGCTGATATTGCGTTCGAGCTGTTGGAGCTCGGTCAGGGTGTGCCCCCGATGGGTTTGGGTCTCTTTCAGATGAGCCTGAATATTGACAATGCTTTGTTGTAATCGACTTAGTTTTTTCTGGTAAGCCTGGCTGTCGAGATTTTCATCCGCCAGTGCGAGCGCCGGTGGATAGAGAATGCAGCTCAGCAAAAAAAAAGCCGATAGAATGGAGCTTTTCATGATAAATGCAACGCTGTTCAATATGATATTTGCGGGCAAAAACAGAGCCTTTTTAGTATAAATGGGTGGTTTTTCTAAATCAAAAGAGTTCGATGCTATTTATATAAAAAATGTGTATTATATTATATTGTATTGGATTTTAATTATATAATTAAAAGCAAACTATAAATCGAGAATGCATATGCCGGAAAATACAGAAGAACCTCTATTAATGACTCGTGAAGAGGATATTAACCGGGCGTCGCGCTCCCTGAAAGCGATGTCGCATCCGCTACGTTTAAAAATACTATGCACTCTGGGAGATCAGGAAGTAAGTGTACAGGATATTGTAAATGCGGTGGGTACCTCGCAAAGCAACATCTCTCAGCATCTGGCCATTCTCCGGGACAAAGGTATTCTGGCTTCGAGAAAAGATGCCAATAAAGTCTTTTATCGGGTGGGTGATACGCGTACATTGCGGTTGATTGGAATGATGCAGGAAGTGTTCTGTTCCGCTGCACAAAAATTGGGTGATTAAGAAAAACTATTATGGAACAGTTGTTAGAGTTTATAGGTAACCATCCCTATCTTTGGGCCGGTTTTGCAGTGGTCGTGGTATTGCTGGTCAAGGCTGAATATGAGCACCGGACCAATCGATTCGAACAGGTCTCGCCGGTGAATGCCATTCGTGTGATCAATAATAGCGACAACGCCGTAATTGTGGATGTACGTGACAGCGGGGCATACAAAAAGGGACACATCAAAGGCGCGATCAACGTGCCGCTTTCTCAGTTGAAAGATAAGCAGGAGACGCTTTCGCCGGATAAAGATGCCCCGGTGCTGGTCTGCTGTAACAGCGGCGCGACGTCGAGCAGGGCAAGTCGCATGTTGAGTCAGGCGGGTTATACCAATGTGCATAATATTGCCGGCGGACTCAACGGCTGGACGGAAGCCAGTTTACCGGTAAGTAAAAAATAACTACTAATCGATGCCGGTACTGCCGGCGTTATTACAGAGCGGAATGATTATGACAGAAGAAAATAAACAGACAGAGCAGCAATTTGCCATTCAGAAAATCTACCTGAAAGATGTATCGTTTGAATCGCCTAATGCGCCCCACGTTTTTGCCGACGGCGAATGGAAGCCGGAGGTTAATGTACAGATTAACAGCGCGCATCAGGCGGTTGCTCAGGATCAGTACGAAGTTGTTTTAAGCATTACCATCACCGCCAAACAAAATGAGAAAACCGCTTTCCTGGTTGAAGTAAAGCAGGCCGGTCTGTTTTCATTAGCCGGCTTTGGGGGCGAGAATCTGGAAGGCATGCTGAGTGCGTACTGTCCGGAGACCCTGTTTCCGTTCGCGCGCGAAGCGGTGGCCGATTTCGTTAATAAAGGCGGCTTCCCGCCCCTGCTGTTAACCCCGATTAATTTTAATGCCCTGTATATGCAGCAGGTGCAACAGCAGAAGGAGGCTAAAGACAGTCAGGATACGGCGCATTAATCCATGTCCGCAGAGGCAAACAGCCCCGTTTCGGTTACCGTATTAGGTGCGGGCTCATGGGGCACCGCCCTGGCTATCCACCTGGCCAATGCCGGCTCAGCTGTCACCCTCTGGGGCAACGAGCCTGATCACATGGAGCGTCTGCAACAGCAGCGCTGTAACCAGCAGTTTCTGCCGGATATCCCTTTTCCCGATAACTTGATGGTGCAGCCTGATCTGGCGTCGGCGCTAAAATCAGCACGCTGGATTTTGCTGGCGATTCCCAGTCACGCCTTTCGCTCCTTTCTGGCGGGTGCCCGTCCCCTGATTGATGCCGAGACAGCCGTCACCTGGGCCAGCAAGGGACTTGAAGAGGGCACGGGCAAGCTGCTGCATCAGGTGGTGAAGGAGGAGTTGCCGCAATGCTCAAAATTTGCGGTCATTTCCGGCCCCACCTTCGCGCGTGAAGTCGCCATAGGTCTGCCCACAGCCATTACCGTCGCCTCGGACTCCGAATCGCTGGCGAATGAAATCACCCATAATCTACACCACGGCAGTTTTCGGGCCTATACCAGCCACGATGTGATCGGGGTGGAGCTGGGCGGCGCGCTGAAGAATGCCCTGGCGATAGCCGCCGGCATCGCCGATGGCCTGGGTTTTGGTGCCAATGCCCGCGCCGCGTTAATTACGCGCGGACTGGCCGAACTGATGCGGCTGGGGGTAACCATGGGCGGCAGTCGGGAGACCTTTATGGGGCTGGCCGGAATAGGCGATCTGGTGCTGACCTGTACCGATAACCAGTCGCGCAATCGCAGAATGGGCTTGCTGCTGGCGGAGGGGCTGTCCAAGGAAGAGATTAAAAAACAGATTGGTCAGGAAATCGAGGGCGTGAGAACGGCGCGTGAAGC
>JAQICG010000316.1 GCA_027858635.1 Gammaproteobacteria bacterium
CTGAAGCTATTGCTTACACGCCTGGTGGAAAAATATGGCTGGGAAGAGCTGGGCAATCGCATCAACATCAATTGCTTCACCAATGAGCCCGGCATCACCTCCAGCCTGAAATTTCTGCGCAAGACCCCCTGGGCACGCAAGGAGGTTGAAGCGCTTTACTTAAAAACAGAATGGCCGCCCGGCAGCTTCTAGCTGTAGCTGCTTTCGGTGTGTGTTACAAAAGCACGCCGGTATTATTTTACAAACGTTTTCTGACCATCTTGATGCCCTCGTCATCCGGATTGGTTTGAATGCTGAAGCCGAGTTTTGCCGTCAGCTTCAGCATGTTTTCATTGTTGCTCAGTATCTCACCTTCCATTCTCTCGATGCCGCGATCGCGGGCCGCTTCGATCAGTGCCGACATCAGGTGTGTGCCGATGCCTCGGTTTTGCCATTTGTCAGCAACCACCAGGGCAAACTCACAGCTTCTGCCGTCGGGATTCATCACGTAACGGGCCACGCCCAGCTCTGTCTCCGCATTTTTTGTTTCCAGTACAGCGATGAGAGCCAGTTCGCGGCTGTAATCCAACTGGGTGAAACGTACCAGCATCTGTTGCGTGAGTTCATTGAGGCCCTGCATGAAGCGGAAGTATTTTGATTGCGGTGAGAGTTCGTGCACAAAGCTCTGTTCAATGGAGGCATCTTCCGGACGTATGGGACGGATTTTTATGTTGGTGCCATCTGCCAGCTGCGTTGTGGAGACCAGATGAGTTGGATAGGGGTGAATGGCCATGTGTGCATAGCGATCCAGTGAAGGCGGCCGATGTTCAACCACGATGCGTGCATCCAGTGCCATGACGCCGTTTTCATCGGCGATCAACGGGTTAATGTCCAGCTCTTTGATTTCCGGCAGTTCACAGACCATTTCTGAAACCCGACGCAATACCTGCACTATTGCATCCATATTTGCTGCCGGCATGTTGCGAAAGCTACCCAGTAGGTGAGCAATACGGGTCTGGCTGATTACTTTTTCTGCCAGCAGCGTGTTTAACGGTGGCAAGGCAATGGCGCGATCACGCATTACTTCTACCTGAGTGCCACCCGCTCCAAAGGTAATGGCGGGGCCAAACACCGGATCGCGAATCACCCCGACAAGAAGTTCCCGGGCGTGATCCGGCGCATACATGGATTCGAGAGTAATGCCTTTAATGTTAGCGTCGGGGAATTTACTGCGAACTTCGTCGAGCAACTCCTGATAGGCGCTACGCACTGCATGGGCATTGCTGATGTTCAGTCTTACGCCGCCGACATCGGATTTGTGGGTGATGTCGGGCGAATTTATTTTCATCGCCACCGGAAAATACAGCGACTGTGCGGCGACCAGCGCTTCGTTGGCGGAATGGCATTCGATACTCGGTGTCACCGGAATGGCGAAGGCATGCAGCACTGCTTTGGATTCAGTTATCGAGAGCACGCTGCGTTTTTCCGCCAGCACGCTTTCGATAATCAGCCGCGCTCCCTCAACATCCGGTTCGCTGCGTTTTTTCAAAGGTCCGGGAACCTGCATCAGCAATTGCTGGTTTTGATAGTAACTGGTCAGATAGGCAAACGCCTCGACGGATGATTCAGGATTGGAATAGACGGGCAACTGATGCTGCGTAAAAAGTTTATTGGCCGCCTCAACCTGTTGCTCGCCCATCCAGCAGGCCAGCACCGGTTTTTTGTTATCCTGTTGTGCATCAATAACCGCCTGTGCGCACGCGAGAGTATCGGTCATCGCCTGCGGTGAAAGCATGACCAGAACGCCATCTACACCTTCATCCAGCAGACAGGTTTTAACCGCTGCCTGATAACGCTCTGCTCCGGCATCACCCAATATGTCGACCGGGTTTGAGTATGACCAATGCGCGGGAAGATGTTGATTGAGTTGTGCAATGGTGTCATCGGATAAGGTGGCAATGCTCACGCCCAGATCAATCGCGCGATCGGTGGCCATCACCCCCAGGCCGCCACCATTGGTGATAATCGCCAGGCGGTTGCCTTTGGCCCGATGCGGTGTCGCCAGTTGCTGCGCGGCTGCAAATAATTGCGCGACAGTCATGGCGCGCACTACGCCCGCACGCTGCAAGGCTGCATCAAAAACATCGTCAGCGCCGACCATCGCACCGGTATGGGTGGTGGCGGCGCGCGAGCCTTCGGCATGTCTGCCCGCCTTGATGACCACGACCGGTTTCATGCGCGCGGCAACACGCAGGCCGCTCATAAAACTGCGTGCATCACGCACGCCTTCGATGTAGAGCAGAATACTGCTGGTTTCCACATCCTGAGCCAGGTAGTCGAGAAGGTCTCCAAAATTAATGTCGGCCGCGTCACCCACCGAAACGATGGCCGAAAAACCGACATCGTGCGCGCCGGCCCAGTCAAGTATGGCGGTGCACAGCGCACCGGATTGAGAGATCAGAGCGAGCTGTCCCGGCCGGGCGGTATTTTTGCTGAAGGTGGCGTTCATGTTTTTTACCGGGCGAATCAGACCGAGGCAGTTGGGGCCGAGAACGCGCATTTGATACTGACGCGCTGTTTCCAGTACGCTGTTTTTCAATGCTGCGCCATGTGCGTCATCCGCATTGAAACCCGCGGAAATGATGATAACCGCCCCTACCCCGTGTTCGCCGCAGGCATGCATAATTTCCGGAACCGTCGAGGCAGGTGTGGCGATTACGGCGAGATCAACCGACTGCTCAATCTCTGCAATAGTGCTGTAACAGGGCTGCTCGTTCAGTTGCTGGTATTTGGGATTAATCGCGTAAATGGCGCCGCTAAAGCCATCTTTGGACAGGTTATTAACCACCCGACCACCGACTGCATCCGGGCGTTCGCTGGCGCCAAAAACGGCAATACTGCGTGGTGAAAATAGACGATCTAAAAAATGCGACCCCATATCGGTTTTACTCCCGTTTTGTTAGTATATTTTCTTAGGAGGTTGTCGGATCCAGGATGAATTGGCTGCGGAAATGAACCACTCTCCCGCTCCCTCTCTTCAATCCCCCTAAACCCGACTGCCTCCTAGCCGTTGCAGTCGTCACAAGAGGCTATTGAATTATTATGACCATTTCAATCATTTCTCATCCGGATTGTGCGCTACACGAAATGGGTAGCCACCATCCGGAAAGCCCGGACCGGTTAAGTGCTATTCAGGACCGGCTAATCGCCTCCGGGCTGGACATGGTTTTACAGCACCATAATGCGCCTCTGGCAACGCGTGAGCAATTATGTCGTGTACACGATGCCGATTATGTGGAACAAATCTTTCGCCTCTCGCCCGAACAGGGCCATGTAGAAATTGACCCTGATACCTCAATGAATCCACATACCTTAACAGCGGCATTACGCGCAGCAGGTGCAATGGTGCTCGGTGTTGATCTGGTGATGTCCGGAAAAACCAGCGCCGCCTTTTGCAATATGAGACCCCCCGGCCATCACGCGGAACACAACAAAGCTATGGGTTTTTGTATATTCAATAATATTGCTGTGGGCGCGGCCCACGCACTGCATGAATACAATCTGGAACGCGTCGCCATTATCGATTTTGATGTCCACCACGGTAACGGCACCGAAGACATTTTCAAAAATGAACCAAAAGTTCTACTCTGCTCGATTTTTCAGCATCATTTTTATCCCTATACTGGAAGCGATTCCCGATCAAAGCATATCATCAATATACCGTTGCCTGCGGGCACGGACAGCAAGAAATTCCGAGAAGCTGTGACCTCACACTGGCTACCGAAGCTGGAGGCATTCCAACCCGAGTTGATTCTTATTTCCGCAGGTTTTGATGCACATATCGAAGAAGAGATGTCCGGTCTACATCTGGTCGAGGAAGATTACGGCTGGGTAACTACACAAATAAAAACCATCGCCGATAAATATGCACAAGGCAGGATCGTTTCAACACTGGAAGGCGGCTATGCTTTTTCTGCACTGGGACGAAGTGCGGCGGCGCACATAAATGCCTTACTGGGTTAGGTGCTAAAGAAATTAAAAGAGATAATGTCCGGAAAATTCAATGAACGCATGCAACTTGTGCATTTCATTTTAAATATAAAGTAAACACCACCGCCATATCTACAGCTTATTACTAAGTGCTGAAATTCCCCTGAGCAGATAGATTCTTCTCTCTGAAAACTGTAATGGATGATTTTACGGGAGAATGAAATGAGTGTCTTTATAGAGAGCCGTATTTACTGGTGCATTAATGATGGGGATTACTGTAAGTTCATCATACGCAAGTCTCATTAGTTACAATCTTAATCAATCTAACGCGCTTTCGGACGGCGAAAGCTATTTATGATTATGCTATTGGCGATGCATTATTCGCGGCGCATGTCGGCGGAAGCAGAGCCATATTTGCGACCTCTCCTGTACCGGCCCCTGCGGCCGTGTGGTTATTCGGATCAGGTCTTGTG
>JAQICG010000127.1 GCA_027858635.1 Gammaproteobacteria bacterium
GGATATCTTTTGATGCGCGGGCAATGGAGCGTTCGCGCAAGGTTTCCAGTGCCCAGGAAGTCAGGTCGTTATGAGGCTCGTCAGCACCCATCGGGTAGTAACCCGAATAGATGAAACCCGCACCGGCAAGCACAGCCACGCCGACTGCAACGGCGAGACATTTAAAGCAGGACAAAAGCTTAAAGGACGTCATGTTATCTACTCGAAAATCTCCACTTGTTATTTTTAGTGCTGGTGCTTAGCAGGCTTTTTTGCAGCGGTTTTATCGTCATGCCTGCCCTGTTCCGTATGACCTTCATGTGAATCTTCTTTATCCGGGTGCATGGCTTTCATGCATTTTTGCATCATGGCCAGTATGACTTGATCCGTCATGTCCATTTTGGAGTGATCCATATCTTTCATGGCCGCACAGTCCGGCGCCTGAGCCTCCTTCATGTGCTCCCTGGGTTCATGCGCATGGGCTGACAGGGCCAGCAATATTGCCGGCAGGGCAACGAAATAAGCGAGATATTGAGGTTTCATGGTGTGACTCCTTGATCGTGTTAAAAACATAAGTAATTTGATTAAAACCAGAACCGGATCCCGGCGACGTACCGAGTATCTCTGGCCGCATCGCCGTTGGCCCGCGCTTGATCGGCGGTACCGCCAAAGGTGCCGTTCCACTCGACACCGACATAAGGCGCAAACTGACGCGAGAACTCATAGCGCAGTCGTAATTCTACGGCGGCATCGGACAAACTGCTCCCCAATCCGTTAACCGCATCATCCTTGCCATAAGCGACCATTTCAGCCCGGGACTGCAAAATCAGGTGTTGGGTTAGCAGTAATTCGTATTCAGCTTCCAACGTCAGGGCTGTGCGTCGGTCCTCGCCCACATAGGTGGCCAGATCCAGTTTAAACCAGTAAGGGGCAAGGCCCTGTACACCCAGAGCCAGCTACAACCATGGCAAAATGCTCAGCGATGAACCCGTCGATCCCGGCCTTGGCGAGCCAATCCACTCACGACAACAGTATAGAACTGCTCCTAGATTAACTAACCCACCCTGTCAGGTAGATGACATTTACATTACGAAGATGTCATCCTGGTGTAATCTTGCTGGAGGAAATCTCGATGTTTTTTCCAAACTGTAGCATCGCTTTTCCAGCTTCCTTGTTTAATCAATGACTACTCATGCCAGCGCTGCCGGGGCGGAACTGTTACCAGCCCACTCACTTCGCAGGTCGTCGCATGAGCCAGAGCAGCACCGGCGGTATCAGCAGCCATTGCAGCAAGGGTGTCATCCCGATGCCCAGCAGAGGAATGACAGGCATCTGTTCGGTGTATTCCCAGCTTCCCGTGGGGCCGGCGTTGGCGATTTCGCTGTATATCGTATAGGCCATTCCGGAGAGGGTGAAGACCGTGCCCGTCAGTAAGATTTGCCCGTAAAACCAGAAACGGTTGCGCGCCAGCAAGGCAACCAGTATATGGCAGGCCAGCAGGATCAGTAGATCCCCGGCTGTGCAGTGGGCGAGGCTGAACAGGATGTAACCCCAATCATGCTCGCGCCAAAGGGTGTAGAGGGGGAGTTGCGCGCCCTCCCATGCCAATTCGAGCGGCAGTGCCAGACCCAGCAATCGCAGTTCGGGGTGGTGTCGCCAGTTGCGCAGGGTGTGATGCATGGTTCGTATTCTGTTCAATTTATGTAAGTCTAAACAGGCCGCTGCCCGTTAATTTTCAGTCCTATCCCGGTCGGGCGCGGGCAGGGTGATTCGGAAGCTGGTCATGCCCGCTGTAGAGGCGACGCTCACCTCTCCGCCGTGGGCGGTGATAATCGATTTGGCAATAGCGAGTCCCAGGCCGATGCCGTCATCGCCACCGCCACGTTGTCGTGATGCATCAACACGGTAAAAGCGATCGAACAGTTTTGGCAGGTGCTCGGGCGGAATCTCCGAGCCGGGATTTTCGACGACGATATGGGTCCCATCGCCGTCCGATGTCGTGATGATGACTCGCACAATCCCGCCGGCCGGCGTATGGCGGATGGCATTGGAAAGGAGGTTGCCGAGTGCACGCCGGAGCATGAGCCTGTCACCCGTAATCGTGGCGGTGCCTTCCAGCTCCAGGGCAACACCGCGTTCTTCGGCCCAGCCTTCATAGTAGTCGAACAGTGCACGCACTTCATCGACGAGATCCAGGCGCTCGACATGCTCGATTCGCGAGCGGTTGTCTGTTTGCGACAGAAATAGCATATCGCCGACCATCTGTGCCATGCGCTCGTATTCCTCCATGTTGGAATAGAGTATTTCCCGGTACTCGTCGATGGTGCGCGCCCGGGACAGGACCACCTGGGTCTGGGTCATCAGGTTGGTGACGGGGGTGCGCAGCTCATGGGCAATGTCGGCGTTGAAGTTCGAGAGCTGATGAAATGCCGCGTCCACGCGTTGGAGCATGTCGTTGAAGGCGACCGCGAGATCCCTGAGTTCATGCGGCACGCCTTCGGGCGGCAGGCGCGCGTTCAATTCGTTGGCGCTGATGCGGCGGATGCGGGCAACGATATCATGCAGCGGCGCATGGCCCTGTCGCACCGCGACCCACCCCATAAGGCCCATGACGATGATGCTGCTGGCGATCATGAGCCACAAAGTACGGCGGAAGGCGGCCAGGAAATGCTGGTGATCATCGAAGGGGACCGCAACGGCCAGGATGAAAGGCTGATCGGTGATGGGTTCGCGCCCGTCCATCGATTTGACCATGATGGTGTACGAGGTGCCCGCGTCGTGCCAGCGGTGCACGCTCTCGCCGCTGGTATCCCACTCTGCGGTTTTGATGATGTTGGAGAGATCCGGTGCCGGGCTGGCAAATAAAGTGCGGTTATCCTGCGTGGCGATGTACAGCGAGGCGTTGTGATGACCCACCAGAATATCGTCGAGGCGTTGTGCGAGCTGGTCGGGATCGTCCGTCCCGCGGATGTCGGACAACACCTCTTCCACAGCGTGGACTATGACCTTGAGTTCGTCGGTATCCTGGGTAACGAAATGGTGCTCCATTGACTGGCTGATGACCCAGCCAAACACGGGAAACACGATGGCCGCAGTAACACCGAACAACAGCGTCAGGCGCAGGGCGAGAGAAAAGGGTCGGCGCAACAAACGCTCAAGCCTCACCCGAAGCATCGAGCATGTAGCCCATGCCACGCACCGTGTGGATGAGTTTGGGGGTGAAAGCGTCGTCGATTTTGGCGCGCAGACGGCGGATAGCGACGTCGATGACGTTGGTGTCACTGTCGAAGTTCATGTCCCAGACCTGGGAGGCGATGAGCGAGCGTGGCAGCACCTCCTCGTGGTGGCGTATCAGAAGTTCCAGCAAGGCGAACTCCTTGGCAGTGAGCGGGATGCGCTGTCCCGCGCGGGTGACGCGTCGGCGCAGCAGGTCGAGCTCGAGATCGGCCACCCGCAGCGTTGTTTCCGTCGCCGGCACAGCGCCGCGCCGTAGCAGGGTGCGTACCCGCGCCAGCAGTTCAGCGAAGGCGAAGGGCTTGACCAGATAATCATCGGCACCGAGCTCCAGCCCCTTGACCCGGTCATCCACGCTGTCACGCGCGGTAAGAAACAGCACCGGGACCTTGCTGCCCGTCTCACGCAATGCCTGCAATATTCGCCAGCCGTCTACATCCGGCAGCAGTACATCGAGGATGATCAGATCGTAGGTGCCGGTCATGGCGAGATGATGGCCGTCCAGCCCGTTGCGGGCCAGGTCCACCACGAAGCCGGCCTCGGTCAGGCCCTGACGAAGGTACTCGCTGATCTTGGCTTCGTCCTCAACAACCAGGATTTTCATAGGTAGCTCCTCTAAGCCCTGCGATGAGTGAAACCGTTAGTGTTGCAATCCTCACGGTAATGGTTCCATGGATTCAATGGACTCAATATCAGACTATACCGGTTCCGCTGACTGGAAGATGACGCAATCATTACAATATTGTAATGATTGCGTCACGTTACGGAAAGGGGTGCTCTGTTATTGTCCTACGAAATAGACTGTTTGGTGCACAAGCGCCTACAACCTGGCAATGAGATAAACCGGACCAGTAACGGAGGCCGCCCGATTGAAGCACTGGATTGTAAAGTGTCATTGTGTGTTTTGATTGACAGTGCAACCGAATGTCTCGTCACCGAATCGTGATATTAAGTAAGGAAGGACATAGTCAATGCCACAGAAAGGCGGCAATCCATCGCTGACTCCAGGAGATATCAAGCAGCTTCTGTGCTACCTGCTGCGAGAGTCGTTCGGTGGACGGTAAGTGAGTTATCAAGATCAATCAGGAGGCAATTATGAAAGTGCAAATCGTCGCGACCCATCAATGCAGTCACCGCGCCAATCTGGAACGCGAACTGAATGAATTGGGTATCGCTTATGAAGTGCTGCTTGTCGAGGAGAATCCCGATCTCCTGTCACGGTATCAGATCCGGCACTCGCCGAATCTGGTGGTAGACGGGCAGGTGGTGTGTCGCGGACAGCCCACGGAAACACAATTGCGTAATCTGCTCATGAAGCCGACATAACGCTGTTAATGTGCCGCGGCGCTTATTTTGAGCGCCAGTGTTTGAAACGTATTTTAAAGAAGGAGGAGCCATGTTCAGATTCATTCAAATTGCGCTCATCAGTGTATTGGCGGGATGGCCGCTCATCGGGTCGGCAGGCCCCATGGTCTACATCCCCCTGGGCGCAGCCAATCGAGTCATCGCCGTCGATGCCGCGACCCATCAAATTACCGCCCAGTACACGGGGGTGGAGAATCCGCACGGGCTTGTCGCCACACCCGACGGCGAGTACCTGGTGGCTGGCAGTCTGGCGGAGACGCCGGCGCCAACCGGCGCTTCGCCCGACACCCCGACCAGCAAGTTGTACCTGATCCATCCGGAGCACGGTCATGTCATGTTGACGATCCCGGTGGCCGGCTGGTCCCATCACGAGGCGATCACTCCGGACGGCCGTTACGTGATCTCCACCCACGCCACGCGCGGCGAGGTCAGCGTGCTGGATCTGACTAACAATCAGATCGTGCAACGCATCAGCACGGGTTCTGCGCCGAATTACACCCTGGTGACACGCGACGGCAAGCGCGCCTATGTCAGCAACAGCGGCAACGGCACTCTCACCGAGATCGACCTCAAGATCTGGAAATCCGTGCGTACCCTGGATGCGGGTCCCTCACCCGAGCACATGGTCTTCGCGCCGGATGAGCAGACCATTTACGTGACCAACCCGCGCGTTGGTACCGTCTCGGCAGTTGCGGTGGCCAGCGGGAAGGTGGTCAAGACCTATCAGATCGGGCCGGACGTGCACGGGCTGGACATCGGTGACGACGGCAAGACCCTGTTCGCCACCAGCAAGAAGGCCGAAACTCTGGTCGCGGTGAATACCGCGAGCGGGGAGATACGTTCGCTGTCTCTCGCGCCAGCCCCCTACCACCTGAACACCATCCCGGGCACCGGCATGGTGTACGTCTCCAGCCGCAACAAGCCGGTGATCTGGGTGATCGATCAGCAGTCGCTGCAGGTCACCGCGACTATTGATCTGCCGGGTGGTGAAGGACATCAGATGGCGATAGTGGCGGAGTGACAATGGGAGAGATGATATGAACCAAGTGCATGCAGCATCGAAAGCACCGGTAAGCCCCCGGGATCCCGTGTGCGGTATGGCGGTATCGGACGATACCGACAACCGGATGACTTATGAGGGGCGGGAATATCTGTTCTGTAGTGAACATTGTCTGCACAAGTTCAAGCACAGCCCGCAACAGTATATTGAGCCGAAAGCGGCGCCGGCGCTGGAGACCACGTCGACGCTCTATACCTGCCCGATGCATCCGGAGGTGCAGCAGTCGGGATCCGGGAGTTGCCCGAAGTGCGGTATGGCGCTGGAACCTATGGGTGCGCCTGCTCCGGCAACAAAGACCGAATACACCTGTCCCATGCACCCGGAGATCGTGCAGGATCACCCGGGCAACTGTCCCAAATGCGGCATGGCTCTGGAGCCGCGCACGGTCGCAGCAGAAGAAGAGGAGAACGCCGAGCTGCACGACATGAGCCGGCGTTTCCGGGTTAGCGCCGCGCTGGCCATTCCGGTCTTTTTCAGCGCCATGGCGGCGGAGTTCTGGCCGGCGCAAATGGCGGAGATCATCGCCCCCGGTCTGCGCCAGTGGCTCGAATTGATCCTGGCGACACCGGTGGTGGTATGGGGTGGCTGGATCTTCTACGTGCGCGCCGTGCAGTCGATCATTACTCGCAACCTGAACATGTTCACCCTGATCGGCCTGGGCGTGGCGGTGGCCTGGACCTACAGCGTGGTGGCGACCGTGGCGCCCGGTATCTTTCCCCGTTCGGTGTTCAATGAAATGGGCGTGGTGCCGGTCTACTTCGAAGCAGCTGCGGTGATCACCGCGCTGGTATTGCTGGGCCAGGTGCTGGAGCTGCGCGCCCGCAGCCAGACCAATGCCGCGATCAAACTGTTGCTGGGGCTGGCGCCGAAGACGGCGCGCATCGTGCGTGATGATGGCACGGAAGAAGACGTACCGCTCGAACATGTGCAGGTCGGCGACATGCTGCGTATTCGTCCCGGTGAAAAAGTCCCGGTGGACGGCGAGGTGATAGAGGGTGACAGCAGCGTGGATGAATCCATGGTCACCGGCGAACCGATGCCGGTGCACAAGAGCGCCGGCGAGCGGCTCATCGGCGCGACGGTGAACGGTACCGGTGGGCTGGTGATGAAGGCGGAAAAGGTGGGTACCGATACCCTGCTGGCGCAGATTGTCCAGATGGTGGCGGAAGCGCAGCGCTCCCGTGCTCCCATTCAGAAACTGGCGGACATCGTCGCCGGCTATTTCGTGCCGGCGGTGGTGATTATTGCTGTGATTACCTTTATCGTCTGGAACTTCTGGGGGCCGGAACCGCGCCTGGCGTATGCCGTGATCAGCGCCGTGGCGGTGCTGATTATTGCCTGCCCCTGCGCCCTGGGCCTGGCCACGCCCATGTCCATCATGGTCGGCACCGGCCGCGGTGCCCTGATGGGGGTGTTGTTCAAGAACGCCGAGGCGCTGGAAGTAATGCGCAAGGTAGACACCCTGGTAGTGGACAAGACCGGCACGCTCACCGAGGGTCATCCGGAACTGGTCAGCGTCACCGCCGCCGGGGGATTTGACGAGCAGGAACTCCTGCGGCTGGCCGCGAGTCTCGAACGTGCCAGCGAGCATCCGCTGGCCGCGGCCATCGTGCGCGGTGCAGAGGCGCGGGGCCTGAAGCTCAACGCCACGGACGAATTTCAGTCGATCACCGGCAAAGGGGTCACCGGTCGGGTCGATGGCCACGAGGTGGCCCTGGGCAATAGCAAGCTGCTTGAAGAGGCCGGTATTGATGCCAGCGACCTGTCAGCACAGGCCGATAGCGGCCGGACTGAGGGCCAGACAGTGATGTTTCTCGCGGTGGATGGCCGGGCGGCCGGGCTGCTCGGGGTCGCCGATCCGATCAAGGCCTCCACGCCGGAGGCGATTCGTTTGCTGCACGAGGAAGGCATCAAGATCGTCATGCTCACCGGCGACAACCGCAAGACCGCCGAGGCGGTGGCCGGTAAGCTGGGCATCGACCAGGTACAGGCCGAGGTACTGCCGGATCAGAAGGCTGCCGTGGTCAAACAGTTGCAGGCCGAAGGCAGGATTGTAGCCATGGCTGGCGACGGCATCAACGACGCCCCGGCGCTGGCTCAGGCCCAGGTGGGCATCGCCATGGGCACCGGCACGGATGTCGCCATGGAGAGCGCCGGGGTAACCCTGGTCAAGGGTGATCTGCGCGGCATCGTGCGCGCCCGGCGCCTGTCACGCGCCACCATGCCCAACATCCGCCAGAACCTGTTCTTCGCCTTTATCTATAACGCGCTGGGCGTGCCGGTGGCGGCCGGAGTGCTGTATCCCTTTTTCGGCATTTTGCTCTCGCCTATGATCGCGGCGGCGGCCATGAGCTTTAGTTCGGTGTCGGTGATTGCCAATGCACTGCGTTTGCGGCGCGTGTCTCTTTAGAAGCGGAGGTGGAACAGGTATGAATTTTCGAAAAGTGACCGCGATCTTCTCCAGTCTGGATCTGGACAAGGTGGAGAACGCGCTGATCGGGATTGGCGTTCCCGGCATGACGGTGTCCAAAACGCATGGTTTTGGTGAGTATCGAAACTACTATACCAGGGACACCATGACCGATTGCGTTCGCGTGGAGATATTCACGCCAGCGGATCAGGCGGACGAGGTGGTGAGAGCGATCGCCCGAACCGTACACAAAGGACTCGAGAGCGAAGGGATCATTGCCGTGCTCCCGGTG
>JAQICG010000399.1 GCA_027858635.1 Gammaproteobacteria bacterium
TCTCAATGCCTTAATTGTTTTTCATGCGCCAGCATAAAATAGAAAAGCGTTTTTCTATCCCCATTCGCCTTGCCGAGCACTTCGGCTTTGGTAGGGTCACAATTCAGGGATGAATTGTGAGGTTCGTCGAGCAGGAGCGAGTTGAACCGACCCGTTGGCAAAGTTGAAGTGCTCGGGAACCCCCAGTGCTTTTCTGGGGGCAAGGTGTTTGGCGGCGTTTTCTTTGGGTACTTTCTTTGTCGCTGCTGACAAAGAAAGTACCTCGCCCGTGGGTGCGGGAACCCACTACCCGCCATGTTAAAAATTATTACGAAGGCTTGATAGTTTCACAAAAGCACAAACATGGATACCGGCCTACGCCGATATGACGGAACGAAAGACATTAGCATATATGTCAGTTCATGAGGGTATAGGAATCCATTACCCATGAAATATCATACTTCTAATACGGAAAGCGCTGTAGGGCGCAATGTATTGCGCCGTATGTCTCATGCGCTAGCATGAGATAAATAGCGCTTTTAACCCCCCCTTTACAACCTGCCTCAGCTTTCGACTTTGGTAGCGGCAATTCGCCAGGGATGGCGAATTGAGGCCTGCGAGCGGGATTGCGAGTCAGGCCGACGCGTAGGCAAAGTTGGAAGCTGTGGCTCGCCCGGTGGTTTTCCGGGCAGGTTGTTATGGGCGGCATTTTTACAAAACACGTCCTGTGTTTTGCCCTGCGGGCCAGCAATAAATTGGCTGTTCAAATTCGCTCCCGGCGAATTTAGTCTCGTTAGTCTTTTGTTGCTGTAGACAAAAGAGTAACACGCCCGTGGGTGCGCGAACCCACTACCCGCCATGTTAAAAATTATTACGAAGGCTTGATAGTTTCACAAAAGCACAAACATGGATACCGGCCTACGCCGGTATGACGGAACGAAAGACATTAGCGTATATGTCAGTTCATGAGGGTATAGGAATCCATTACCCATGAAATATCAGATTTCTAATACGGAAAGATAAAATCAGGATCTCTCACATGCGTTCGAGATGACAGGTAAAAAAATTCGTTGGTATAGGTATGCCTATACCAACAAAAATCAAACTATCCGTCTAGCCTGAACCGCTGTCGCTAACTCCCGTAACAAAACTACCGTCGATTCCCATGAAATACAGGCATCGGTGATGCTTTGACCGTAGGCTAATTCTTTATCGACAACAACATCCTGACGTCCTTCTACCAGGTGACTTTCGATCATGACGCCGATGATGCGTTTATCACCTGTGCTTACCTGATCGGCGACATCGTGGCAGACGTCAATCTGGCGGAGGTAATCTTTGTTGCTGTTGGCGTGTGAACAATCGACCATTAACGATGAACGTAAACCGCTTTTTTCTAACTGCTCGGCGGCGAGCTGGATGTTTGCGGCATCGTAATTGGGTACGGTGCCGCCGCGCAGGATGATGTGGCAGTCATCGTTGCCGGTGGTGGAGAAGATCGCGGAGTGGCCTTCTTTGGTGAGCGACATGAACACGTGGGGACGCGAGGCGGCGTGCACGGCGTCGATGGCGATTCTGAAGCCGCCGTCGGTGCTGTTTTTGAAGCCGATGGGACAGGACAGACCGGAGGCCAGTTCGCGGTGACCCTGACTTTCGGTGGTGCGTGCGCCGACCGCGCCCCAGCTGATCTGGTCGGCAAGGTATTGCGGGCTGATCAGGTCGAGAAATTCGGTACCGGCAGGCACTCCGGCTTTGGCGAGGTCGAGCAGCAGACTGCGGGCCAGACGCAGGCCTTTGTTGATGTGGAAGCTGCCGTCCATGTTCGGGTCGTTGATCAGGCCTTTCCAGCCGACGGTGGTGCGTGGTTTTTCGAAATAGACGCGCATTATGATGCACAGATCTTCGCTCAGCTCATCGATTAACGGCTTGAGACGTTGCGCGTAGTCGCGCGCGGCATCGGGGTCGTGGATGGAACAGGGGCCAACTACCACGACCAGACGATCGTCTTCGCCATGCAGAATTTTATGAATAGCGTCGCGATGGTGATACACCGTTTCGGAGGCCTGTTCATCCAGGGGGAATTCTGCGTGCAGTTGCGCCGGAGGAAGCACTTCCTGCAGGCCGGCTATGCGGACGTCGTCGGTTTTATAAATCATTCTGTCTTCGTAGTTAATCGTTTTATAAGAATGTTTGATTATAACGAATTAAGCCGACGAATTCAGCGGCGCGATGGTTTAATTAGCCTGCAACTCATTGAGTATTTCCGGCAGGGCTGTCAGGGTCTCGATTTCCCGGTCGGCCTGATACTCGCCGTGCGGCCATGTTTGCCCAAGCCGGTTCAGCCAGATGCTACGAATTCCGGCCTCAAAGGCGGCTGAAATATCGCGATAGGGGTCGTCACCGATGTGCAGAATTTCACCGGCACTCAGTCCTGTTCTCTCGAGCACACCGGCAAAAAATCGGGGGTGCGGTTTCTGGTGGCCGACTTCGGCGGCGGAAAGCGAAAACTCGAACCAGTGCGCAACGCCGGTTTTATCGATGCTGGCATTACCGTTGGTGAGCGCGATCAGTCGATACTGTTTTTTTAAAGCGTCCATGACCGGCGTGACATCGTCGTAGAGAGTAATCTGCTGGCGCGCCTGATAGAAGACTTCGAAAGCTTCGTTGACCCACCCCGTTTCCAGTTTCATCTCCTGCGCCAGTGCTTTGAGCGACTCGATGCGTAATGCCGACATGTCGTGCGACAGATCCTGGCGTTGTTGTAGAAAATCCATCCGGTGGCTGCGTAGGGCCACCTGATCAAAACGGCGGGTAATTTCCGGCACCCGCTGCTGCATCCAGTCGTACAGCGTCTGTTCGGCCTGCATGAGAGTGGGCTTGCACGGCCATAAGGTATCGTCGAGATCGAAGCTGAGCAGTTTTATTTTTCCGGGTTCAGTCATAGCGGTATGGCCGGGCAGCGCCATCAGCGTTTGAAACGAACGATGAATCCATTCGCTGAAAATTGCTGCTGAAACGCGTCCAGCGCCTCTTGCGCGCTGCCCCTGGAGGCGAAATAACCGAAGCGAACATTGTAGCGGGGCTCGTCATTGCTATTTAGATACTCCAGCGAATAGGCGCTCAGGTTGGCCTCTCTCAGCAGCTCTTCTCTGGCAACCGCATTCGCCGAACTGCTGTACACGCCCTCCTGTATCGAATACTTCGCGATGGCTTCGGTGGCGTCATCGACGATGGCCGGTATCTTGATTGATGGTTCTGATGGCGCCTCGATTTGCGGCTCCGCAACCGGCTGCGCTGCGGCATTGTTAGGCAACGCCTCAGCCTGATCCGGCGCATCGGCGGCATCCACATCGATATCGGCGCCCGGATGTTCAAATTCCGGCACCTTTGCCTCCACCTCTGCCAGCGCCGAGATAGAGGCTACCGGTAACGCCAGTTCGACGGGATCGAGATTTGTTTTCCAGGTGCTGTCGGATTTTTCAAACCCCAGAATGTAACCCCCCATAAAAGTCATGAACACCAACAAGGCAACGCCCAGCCAGAGCACTTTCAAAATGCGATGATCCAGCAGGATCGGGGACATATAATACCGGCTTCTGGATCGGTGACGAATGTGGGGGTGACTCATAGAACTCAATTTATTGTTAAAGTTATAATATTTAAATGCGAACCATGAAAAACAAAGTTCTGACTGCCACCGAGTTTTTAAAAGCCGGTGTTGCCACCCTCAAAAAACTGATTGAGCGATACTGCCCCTGCACCCTGTTCGATGACAGCAGCCTGCTGCATCAATCGCATTTTCACGTTCTAGTCTGGGCCATTATCAACCAGCAACTTTCAGTGCAGTCGGCCCGGGCCATTGAAAACAAGCTGTTCGCCAGACTCTCTGCTGCCGATTTCAGCGAACCGGCCATCTCCATTTTAACCGATGCGGAACTGGCCGCCTGCGGCTTATCCAAACAGAAAATAAAGTATATACGCGCTTTATGCAATGCCTGCCTGACAAAAGCCATTGTTCTGGAGACGCTGCCCGAAATGGATAACGCCGACATCGCCGATTGCCTGATTCAGCTGCCCGGCATCGGCCCCTGGTCGGTGGATATGTTCCTGATATTCTCACTCGGCCGACTCGATGTTTTACCGCTGGGCGATCTCGCCTTACGCAAATCTTTCGCCCGGCACTACCGCCTGCCGGAACAACCCGCGACGCATGACTATCTGGCGATTGCCGAGCGCTGGCACCCTTACGAAACCATCGCCAGCTGGTATTTATGGGCTGCTGTAGATTAGTAGAACAGAAAAGATTTTTCACCGCAGAGGCGCAGAGGGCGCAGAGAAAATCTTTTTATATAATTATTGGATGCGCCTGACTCATCTTATTAATAACGACAGAAGCGCATTTGAGCTAACCAAACTATGGTGTTCTCTGCGCCCTCTGCGCCTCTGCGGTGAAGCCTTTTGTTTTTTATTACAGTTTCAATCAATGGCTATCGTTTAACGGAATACCAATCCACTGATACCAGTCTTCAAACAGACCGGCATCCTGTGCGGCGAACACCGAGCGGGTTTCGAGTCGGCCTCTGAACACCGGCTCGCCATCAAGCGAAAGGGATTGCCCGCCGACTTCGGCAAAAATCAGATGCCCGGCGGCGTAATCCCAGAGTTTCTGGCCGCCGTGCAAATAGACGTCAAAGCGCCCGGCTGACATCCAGCACCAGTCTATCGCCGAGGAGCCGGAGTTGCGTTGCGAACCGTAGGGCTGCTCCTTGATCAGGCGGATCGTCAAATCTTCAGGCAGCCGTTTCATTTCAATTTCAGCGACGATGCGATGGGCATGTCGGGTGGATTTGACCACGTTTAACTTTTCACCATTAAGGAAAGCGCCCTCGCCTTTTCTGGCGGTAAACAGCTCATCGCGCAGTGGGTCGTATATCAAGCCCAGCACCGTTTCGCCGGCGATGATCAGTGCGATGGAAACGGCGAACATGGGAACACCGGCGGCATAGTTATTGGTGCCGTCCAGCGGGTCGATGCACCAGTAGGCTTTGCCGCTGTCGATGACGCTCTGTTGTTCCACCTCGGTCATCTCCTCACCCAGCAAGGAAAATTGCGGCCAGGCCTGATTGAGCTCCCTGTCCAGCCTTAACTGCATGGCCAGATCGGCTTCGGTAATGACGCTGTCATCCTCCTTGTAGCTGAACTCGCGCTTGCCGAAACCAGGCAGCAGCTCTTCTCTGGCAGCAGGGATAACCATTTCCTGCAACTGCTGTAGATCATTATTGCTAAAGTTGAATGACATATATTTTTCTCGTATTAATTAAGCGAAACTATTCGGTGCATTTAACGCCGTGGCGAAAAAGCGGCCCGGTGAAATGTGCTCACCACGAGATATCACTGCCATCGATATCGATGAAGCGGCCACTGTCTTCCGCCTGCAAGGCTCGCAATATGGCAAACATGCTGGCGACGCTTTCGCGCGCGCTGATTTCTGCATTGGGGCCGCCCATTTCGGTTTTCACCCAACCCGGATGCAGAGCAACGCACTTTATCGATTTATCGGCCAGGTCAACGGACATGCTTTTGACCACCGCGTTCAGCGCCGCCTTGCTGGAACGGTAGATATAATTGCCGCCGGAGCCATTGTCGGCCATGCTGGCCATTTTACTGCTCAGGCAGGCGATGACTTTTGTCTGCCCCATCGACAGCTGCTCCACAAACAGCTCGGCCATTTTCAGCGGCGCGATGCTGTTCACCTTGAAGGTTTCCAGCCAATCATGCACGTCGACCTGGCCGAAGCTGTTTTTGTCCGAACCATACACCCCGGCGTTGTTGATCAGCATATCAATCGCTTCATTGCGCAGCTCGTAGGCCAGCGCCTGCAAAGTCGCCAGCTCGGACATATCGGCCAGATGCACACTGACCCGGCCATTGGATAACTGCGCCATCGACAGCAGCTTTTCCGCCTGGAACGGGTGGCGGCAACAGGCCAGCACCTCCCAGCCCTGATCCATGCCATAACGCACCATTTCCAGACCGATGCCACGGCTCGCGCCGGTAATTAATACTTTCATTATTATTTCACCTCGTTTTATTTCCATCGGGAACTGCGGTTCGCCTGCCCCGCTTGATATACTTGTAACATTAATACGACTGTCTAAGTCAGGCTATTTATATGTCCCATTCTATCGTCGTCACCGGCGCCACCGGTTTTGCCGGCAGCCATGTGCTGGAAGCGCTCAACCGCATCGGCCACAAAGAGCTGCATATTATCGCAGCCTGCCGCGACCGTCGAAAGCTTATTCCTGAATTTAAGGGTGAAGTGCGGGTCGGCGATCTGCGCGACCCGGATTATATGGACCGGGTGCTGGCGGGCGCGGAGATCGTCTGTCACTGCGCGGCCTGGACTTCGTTTTGGAGCAACAAGCAGGCCTCCCGCGAGCTTTATCTCGAACCCTCTCTCCAGCTCATCGACAAGGCACTGGAGTGGCGGGTCAAACGCTTCATCAACCTCAGCAGCATAAGCGCCGCCGCGCCCAAATTCTCCGCAAACGCCTACGCGCCGGGCATAACCCGGCGCTACTGGCCGCATCTGAACAACATGATCGCCATCGAGAACTACATGCAGGAGAACGCCCATCACAATATTTCGATGGTCAACCTGCGTATGGGGTTATTTGCCGGCCAGCGCTATGGTCTGGGCATCCTGCCCCTGCTGCTGCCCCGCCTGAAAAGTCATCTGCTACCGTGGATTGCAGGTGGCAAAACCGGCCTGCCCCTTATCGATGGCCGCGATATCGGCCAGGCCGTGGTGCGCGCCGCTCTGGCACCGCAGTTACCCGCTTACGCCGCGTTTAACATCGTCGGCCCCGAAATTCCCCGCGCGCGCGAAGTGATCAACTATATCAGCGACCACTTTGACTCCCCCTAACCACACTCCAGCCTGCCTTTTTTCGCCGCCTACCGTTTAGCCTGGCTGATGGAAAAGCTGGACAGGGTATTTCCATGGGAGCCGCTGCTCACCCGCAGCATGGTACACCTGCTGGAAGAGACCGGCGCAAACAACGAACAGGCCCATGCCCTGCTGGGATATATTCCGGAGATTCACTGGCAGGAAGCGGTTCACCGGCAACTGAGCGAGATGAAAAGCCATCACTTTAAAAACATGAAAATGGCCAACCCCATCAGCCCGCTGTCGATAGACGGAGAAAAATAAAAAATAGTTGGCAGTCGGCAGTTTAAGGCTTTAATTGTCGTGAAAATCTTGCAGACCTGCACGCATTTCCCCCTCTCCCAACGGGGGAGAGGGCTGGGGTGAGGGGGCATTTAAAAAGCGGAGTTAATTGTTATCAGTTAGCCGCAAAAGCTTTAAAAGCTAGTCCGCGAAAAACGCGAAAAAAGCCATTTGTATTTTTGTTTTGCCCTTTTCGCGTTCTTTGCGTTCTTCGCGGATAATATCTTTGTTTTTATTTTTCTCTGCGCTCTCTGCGCCTCTGCAATGAACGCTTTTACAC
>JAQICG010000309.1 GCA_027858635.1 Gammaproteobacteria bacterium
GCCCAAAGTAATGCACACCATCGCCGGAGTGCCCATGCTGGAGCACGTCTACCGTCGAAGTCTTGAACTGGGTGCCGATGATATTCACATTGTCTATGGCCACGGCGGTGAGCAGCTCCGAGATTACTGTTCGCAATTCAAGGTCGACTGGGTATTGCAGAAGGAGCAATTGGGTACAGCTCATGCCGTGCAGCAGGCCAGCCCCGCCATCGACTCAGAGGCCACAGTACTCATTTTATATGGCGATGTGCCGCTGATCAAAGCAACGACACTGAAAACGCTGATTAGCAAAGTCAGCAACGATAAGCTCGCGCTACTGACAATCAAGCTGGACGACCCCGCCGGTTACGGCCGAATAGTGAGAGACGACGATAAAGTCATCAGCATTGTTGAGCATAAGGATGCCAGCGAAGAACAGCGAAAAATCACCGAAGTGAATACCGGTATTCTGGCACTGCGCGCCGGCTATCTGAATGAGTGTCTGGGTAAAATTGATAACGACAACTCGCAGGGGGAATATTATTTAACCGACATCATCGCCCTGGCAGTGGCGGATGGGAATGAAGTTTTTACCGTGCAGCCGGAAAACAGCTATGAAGTGGAAGGCGTTAATGACCGCAAACAGCTGGCCAGACTGGAAAGAATCTATCAGCAGAACAGCGTAGAGCAGCTGATGTTACAGGGCGTCAGTGTGGCTGATCCCGCCAGAGTGGATATACGCGGTGAACTAAGCGTAGACATAGACACCTTCATCGACATCAACGCCATCTTTGAAGGCCGGGTAAAACTGGGCAAGAACGTGGTGATCGGCGCGGGCTGCATCATTACCGATAGCGAGATCCGTGATGGCTGCGTAATCAAACCCCATTCAGTCATAACCGGCGCGGTCATCGAAGACAACGTCCAGGTCGGCCCTTTTGCACGCCTGCGTCCGGGCACGCACCTGCTGAAAAACAGCAGTGTGGGCAACTTTGTCGAAGTAAAAAATACCAGTCTGGGTGAAGGCAGCAAGGCCGGCCATCTCAGTTACCTGGGCGACAGCGAAATAGGCCGCGATGTAAACATCGGTGCCGGCACCATTACCTGTAATTATGATGGTGCCAACAAGCACAAAACCATCATCAAAGATGGCGCGTTTATCGGTTCAGATACCCAGCTTGTAGCGCCGGTTACAGTGGGTAAAAATGCCACCATCGGTGCGGGTTCGACCATCTGCAAAGATACCGATGATGATAGTCTGACTTTGAGTCGGGCAGTACAGCGAACGGTTAAGGGCTGGCAGCGGCCGGTTAAGAAGAAATAATCTATCATTATTCCTTGCCGTCATTCCGGCATGCTTTTAGCCGGAGTAGTGGTGCATGGATGCACCGTCTATGAACCAAAGGAAGGAGTCCATGTTTGGGTTTTCGATAAAATATCGAACTTCGTAATAATTTTTGACATGGCGGGTAGTGGGTATTCGCACCCACGGGCGAGGCACTTTCTTTGTCAACAGCGACAAAGAAAGTACCCAAAGAAAACGCCGCCCAATACAACCTGCCCTACGGGCGAGCCTCAGTTTCCAACTTTGCCTACGCGTCGGCTGGATACCATCGTTCCCACGCTCCAGCGTGGTAACGCAGCCTCAGGCGCTCCAGCGCCACGTTATTGAATAGTGTGGGGAGTAATGATAAACCAGATGGTGCGTGCAGGCATGGTTGCATTTGGTACTAATGCCGGCATTAAGGTTAATGTCATCTTAATAATGCTTAGTATTTCGATTGGGTCTTGTAATAGTATAGAGGCTATACATTGTGGAGGTGCCTGGGTTAAATTTCAGCAGCACGTTTCCGTACACGAAGTTAATAAATAAATTTACGCGGGTTAAGTCATGGTTTTTCGCTGTTCAATAAACATCCCATTAGTATGTGCACTGGCGTTAAGCAGCGGTTATGTGCAGGCACAGGATTTTGATCTTGATTCGGCGGTCGCACATGCGCTTAAGAATAACCCGGGCTTGAGTGCGGGGCGATACCAGGTCGGCGCTTCGGCCGCGCGCACTCAGGCCAGTAAGGCCAGGCATTTGCCTACAGTGACGCTTTCACATACGGCGCGTTTAAGTGATAACCCGCTCGATGCCTTCGCCGATAAGCTCAATACCCGTCAGGTGACGTCGGCCGATTTTGAGCCTGCCCGACTTAATCATCCCGGATCTTCAGATTTATATTTTACCGAGCTGGCACTGCGCTGGCCGGTATACACCGGCGGGCGTTTTTCGGCCATGGAGAAGGATGCTGAACATACTGAGCGAAATGCCCGCTTGCAATACCAGCGTGAGCGTAAGCAAATCGCCTTTAACACTATGAGTGCTTATCTGTTTGTGAAAGCCACGGAGCAGGGGCTGGCCATTGCCGAAGAGGCGGTGGCTGCGGCACGTCAACATGCTAACACCACGGCCAGGCTGGCCAGGGAGGGGCGTATTGTCGAATCGGATAAGCTGGCCGCGGCGGTGAATCTGGCGGCGGTGCGTTCTCAGCGGGAGCAGGCGGAAACGCGTCGTCGTTCCGCCGTCGATGAATTTAAGTGGGTAACGGGCTTGCCCATGGACAGCGAAATCAGCCTGGCGGAAGAAAATATAGCCCCTGTTAGCGGCGATGTCTCTGTCTCAGAGAATGAGAAGCTGGCGCTGGATAATCGTAAAGACCTCGCTGCGGCGCGTGCCATGGTGCAGGCGGCGCAGGCGCGGGTCGAGGCGGCACGTTCGGTGCGTAAGCCGAGTGTTGATGTGGTGCTGAGTTCGAACTGGTATGACGATAATCCGGGTTTTGAGAGTCAGTCGTCCAGCATTATGGGTGTGCTCAGTTTTGATTTGTACAATGGCGAGAGCAGCGCTGAAATTGATGTGACACTGGCGCAGCAGCGCGAGATGCAGTGGCAGTTGCAGTCGCTGGAACTGTCGGTGCAGAAGCAGGTGCGCGATGCTTATAACCGCTTGCTGGAATCGAGAGAGCGGCTGGCCATCGCTGAGAATAATGTAAAAAATGCACAGCGCACGGTAAAGCTGGTGCAGCAACGTTACGGGCAGGGGCGGACTATTCTGCTCGATCTGCTCCAGTCCGAGCAGTTGTATACCAGTGCGCGCATTGAAAAGCTGACAGCACGTTTGAATCTGAATGTGGCGCGGGCAGAGCTGCCGCTGACGACCGGCACGTTAATGCTGCCCGATATGGTGTCACCATGAGCCGGGCCGGATGTATGTTGATACGGCTGGTGGCGCTGCCGATACTGCTGGCGTTTAACGTTTCTGCCGCCGGGGCCGAATCAACGGCAGGCAGGTTGCCGGTTATTGAAAGGCCGGTAATGGAAGTTGAGGCGGTGCCGGGCAAGGATAAGTACATATCAATCCCCCGGGCTGCGCTGGCTGAGCGCTATGGTATTCCCGGGGTGTTTGTGGTGGAAGATAATAAAGCACGTTTTCGTATGGTGCAGCCCGGTGAAATCAGCGGTAAAAAAGTGAAAATTCTCAGTGGATTATTCGGTGGTGAAACACTGGTTACGGGTGATCTGGAGAAGGTTCACGATGGTAGTCCAATAAAAATTTCAACAGGGAAATAACCGGTTAAAAAATGACAGATAAAACACCACTTCAGGGTTCTGAAAATGAACTCAATATCGCCGGGCGCGTGGCGTCCTATTTCATCGACAACAAGCTGACGCTGCTGATTGTCATACTCGCATTCGTTGCGGGGGTGTATGCGTTTCTGGTGACGCCGCGCGAAGAGAATCCGAAAATTGTGGTGCCGGCGGCGAATGTCATTGTGCAAAAACCGGGGGCTTCACCGCAAGAAGTGCAGCAGCTCATCATCAAACCGCTGGAAGCTATTTTGCAGGGGCTGCCGGGCATGGATCACACCTATGGTACGGCGATGGATTCAATGGGCGTGGTCAGCGTGCAGTTTAATGTTGGCGAGAATATGGAAGATGCGCTGGTTCGATTGTACGACCGCATTATGAGTAATATCGATCGTCTGCCGCCGGGTACGCGCCAGCCGCTGGTGAAGCCTGTAGATGTCGATGATGTGCCGATCGTGGTGGTTTCACTGTCGTGCAATGGCAAGGCCGAATGCAATCTCAGGCATGTCGCTAATGATGTTCTGGA